>NZ_JAQISM010000045.1:0-3124 GCF_027919975.1 Psychrobacter sp. ANT_H3
GAACCATTCCTATCATGTAATAATTTCTGATCCTTAATTTATCAAAAAATAATCTTAGAAAATCCCTTAAATTGTCCTAAATTTTATGTTTGGTAACGGATTATTTAGCTGTGTGGTTTTAGGTTTTGGTGTTTTTAATGTTTTTAAAAGCTTTTAAGAGCTTTTACGCCCGCTGTAGCCCTTACCAGTCATAACTCTTAACACCCATAAAGCTACGTTTAGCGACCCATAAAGCTACGTTTAGCGACCCATAAAGCTACGTTTAGCGACCCATAAAGCTACGTTTAGCGACCTTATAGATACAATAATTTGTATTCAGTATCTATAAGTAGTTATAATGCTCATATCGTCTGTCAACGAGCAAGAAAATAATGAGCAAATTAGTGACCAAGCATAATAAATTAATCAGCGCCAGTTACTCGCTTGGCGTACCTGAACAGCGCATTATCTTTTTGGCGATTGTTGCTGCTCGCGCACAAGATAAGTTGATTGATGCTAGGGGGGTGCTACAAATCCATGCAAGCAGCTATCAAGAGCAATTTAAAGTAGAGAAGCATTCAGCCTACAAAGCATTGAAAAGCGCGACTAGAGGCTTATTTGATGCCTACTTTGAGTATGACGATATTCACGAACAGACAGGAAAACCGGCGCACTATATTGTTAATTGGGTACAAAAGATAGTTTATATTGATACCGCTGGAATGATTGAATTACAGTTTACAGATGACGTTATACCCCTGATAACAAGACTAAGCGAGCAGTACACAGAGTACGATTTAAAGCAGGTTAGTGAGTTGCAAAGTGAGTATGCGATACGGCTATATGAGTTGATGATGCAATGGCAGTCTGTTGGTAAAACTAACGAGATAGCGATTGATGACTTGCGTAAAAAACTAGGCGTTAAGCCTGAGCAGTACAACGCAATGAATAATTTTAAGGCTAGAGTATTAGACCATGCCGTCAAACAGATTAATGAGCATACAGACATAACCGTCAAGTATGAGCAGCATAAGACAGGAAAAACCATTACTGCCGTTTCATTCGCATTCAAGAAAAAGAAAATACTTGAGCATATCGACCCAGCTAAGAATAAAAATAGAGACACTGCCACTCCTGACTTGTTCCATAACATGACTGATAGCCAAATAAGCACATTCAGCGCCAAGCTTGCTGCCTTACCTGAACTTGGCAGTAATGCACCTATTGGTAAAAGTACCGCTGAGTTTGCCGCTATTATTGCTAGTGATCTAGCAGATGAAAATAAGCAAATGCGGTATATGCCTTATCTTGCGAAGCTAGGTTATCAACCTAAAAAGCGTAAGGTATAGCGCCATTTTAGAGTTATTAGATAATCAGTTTTTTAACTTTTTAACATTGCGTCTTTTTTGCAATGTTGGGGGTGTGGGGGTTTACCCCTGCCGATGTTTTGACTTCATAAATGTATGACCGGTAGGGATAAACATTTGTGAAGTCGAAAACTCGCACTTAGTCAGTGGGACTCAACCATCCGTCAATTAACTATATCATAATAGATTAGATTGACAGATAAGGCTTATCAAATTTAATACTGACATTACGGATCAGACAGAAGCAAACTGGATAAAATGTGATTTAGGTGGCTAAATAGTCTTACTAGGAAACTTTTTAAATAAGAATACAAAAAAGATAAAAGTACTTATTGCAGATAATATAAAAATAATTAACTCAGAGGTACTGAACAAGTTAATAATATACCCTGAAGACGAACTAAGTAAGACGATATCAACCGCCCATAGTATATATAAAGGAAGATTTCGGTAAGGAATATGGGCGAGATACGCCAGTACAATTATACCTAGAAAAAAATGTACGACTAATATTTCAAACATAATTTTTAACCTGTATTTTCCTTGCTAGATATCGCTAAAAGAATGTAAACCACTATACTTATCCCTAGAGATAAGCCAATTAACACTAGAACACCGTCAAGAGTTATTGGATTACGTCCAAATAAATCCAACAGGAAATTCATCAGAAAAAATAGCAGACCTATAGTTATACTTGCCCATAGCTTTATTTTTTTACTTCTGTTAGCACTATTTCCTGATATAAAACCAACAATCATCGCACCGATTTCATCTATCATGAGATTCTTTTATATGAAGAGGTAGTAATACTGCATCAATTTTGTCTAAAAATAGCCAACGTAAGAACAATACTAGAAACATGCCTAACCCACCATAAAACATATCTAAACTGTATAGGTAACCAACATATAAAGCTAAGCCAATGGATAAAAGTCCGGATAAAAAAACGTTGGAATCCACATAATGTAAACATTCTGGACACTGATAAGTCTTAGATTTTTTAAAATCTAAAGGTCTTATTACTTTACCATGACAGCCAGGGCATTCTCTTGTAAACATAGCATCACAAATTCTGTTAATTGGTATTTCAAAGATTTGAAATACCAATCAGTTAAAGTCGATTATACTTAAAGTGTGGCTTCTTATCTTTTGTACTTACTACCATCTGCCTCCAGCACCACCATTACGTCGTTGGTTGCTACTCTTACCACTCCATGCCTTGCCAGTTTGGTATGTACCATAAACCAATCCAGCATTGGACATATGGTGTTTAGCTACTTGACTGGTTACAACACGACCTGCCAAATTTAGCGCAACTGGGAACCATGCTCCTTCAGTTGCTTCCATCTCTTGATTAGAGATAGATTTAACTTGTAAGTTTTCACTATCAGCAAACGCATATTATTATTTGTGTTATACCCCAAGGGAACCAGTTAATTCGCCCTTCAAACCTATTAACAGACCACTTAAAACAGACTGGTATAATGGAACCACTTATAACAGACTATTGGAATAAAAAAGTGGCTGTTTGTTAGCCTCTTTTTCATTAACTCTCATATTCTATGCGTAAGCTATCTTTTTTTGCGGTCATGAGCGCTCTCTAGCGCCTGATTAAGCGTGTTATAGACTCTTGTTAGCATAGGCACAGGGATAACTGTCTTAGCACGGCTAACAGGCATGTAAGACAGTTTAAGCAGCTTCTTACTAAAATGCTTAAACAATCCGAACTTTTACAGTTAATTTGAAATGAAAGTTAACTGTAAGGTGTCCCCAATCTT
>NZ_JAQISM010000032.1:0-11826 GCF_027919975.1 Psychrobacter sp. ANT_H3
AAGGTTTTTAATGTTTTTAATAGCTTTTAAAAGCTTTTAAGTAGGCTGTATCCCTTTATAGTCAAGGCTTTTAGGTTAGATAAGCATACGTTTATACACCCATAGATATACGTTTATACACCCATAGATATACGTTTATACACCCATAGATATACGTTTATACACCCATAGATATACGTCTTTACAATCAAAGTATATTTATATACAATAAAAAATTGGAAGTATGTATATACGGATTTTATATGACAAAAACTAGCATAGTAAGCAAAGCTAATGCGTTTATTGAGTCGGGCTATGCGATCAACTTAGTCGCTCAGCGTGTAATTATCTTAGCTATTATTGAAGCAAGAGAACAAGGAAGTATGTCTAAAATTGGAGGTGTCCACCGTATCAGAGCGTCTGATTACGGGAAGCATTTTGAATGTGATAAAACTACTGCTTATCGCTCACTGAAGTCTGCTTGTGAAAGTCTTTATGAAAGCGAGTTTGTTTGGACTGATAAGGATTCAAAAGGACGTGACAAGATAAATAAGTCCAGATTCGTGCAACGTGCTTCATATAGTGAGGGCGGGGGGTATGTAGAGGTTATGTTTGGAAATGACGTTATTCCACTGATAACAAGACTTAGTGAGAAATATACAGAGTACGAGCTACAACAAATAAAAGACCTAAATAGCATCTACGCATTGCGTATCTTTGAAATATTAATGCAGTGGAGTAGTGTTGGTAAAACCCCTCCAATTACAATTGGAAATTTACGTACTCGTTTGGGTATCGAAGAGCACCAATATAAAACTATGGGTAATTTTAAAAGTCGTGTTTTAGACCATGCTATTAATGAGATTAATGATAATACGAATATTACAGCGACTTATGAACAGCACAAAGAAGGCCGTAGAATTGTTGGGTTTACGTTCAAATTCAAAATAAATACTAAGCCTGAGAAAGCGACAGGCATAAAGAGAGATGGTGATACGCCTGATATGCTGACTCCTTTAAAAATGACAGATAAACAAAAGGGTGTGTTTGCGGCTAAGCTATCGAAAATGAGTGAGTTGTCTAACTATGCTAAGCAAGGTGAGGATTATAAAGCATTTGCTGAACGGATCGAAATTGAGCTTTTAGATGAAAGTAAGCATGCTTTTTACGTACCTTATCTCGATAAATTAGGTTTTCGGGCTTCGGCATCATAAGGAGATATTTAAAAACCCCACCATCTTTTCTTCTTCTCGGTAATAGCGGCTATTTCAGTATTCTGTTTTTGTTCGGATTGTATCTTATCATCGGTTTCAGATTGTCTGAATTCTAATAATCTCACTTGTGCTAAATCCTGGATACTAGCGTTGGCTTTATCCAGCGTTTTGTTTAACTGTCCTATCTGCTGCTGATAATTTTCAATTAACTTTTTTTGATCGCTTACTTGTTGGCTGAGGTGCTCATTCTTGAGCTTTTCAAGTGCTAATAGGTGTTCAATATCCGTATTGTACTGAACACTTTGACTGTTCAGAGGTGTACTTTGAACAGTGTCCACTGAACGTTCAGTACGTTTTTTAGAAATTGGCTCACCAAACACGCGCAACATTTCTGAAACGTCTATTTTCTTATCTGCTGTTCTAGAAAGCTCACCATCATTGACCTTCTGATAGATCGTGGTTCTTGATACACCCCATTCTTTTGCCGCTTTTGTCACCGATATGTTCATTGTTCACCTAGTGTCCACGTACGTTTTTAGTGTCTGTACAATACGACTGTTCTGAACGTTCAGTGGACAACTATCGCATTAACTTTTCCAGCAAGCAAATCAAATGTTTTATCGATCCTATATAACTCAAGAGTATAGGTATAACAGTTATCTTAGTTACATGGTGTTAGAGAAAAAATTCTAGCATGCAAAAAAGTAAAATTAATTTATAAAACTATCATTCTCATGGCGTAATAGACGGTCTCTTATAAGAATTTGTGCTACAATGTAGCACAAAAAAAGGAATAATAGATTATGTCCACTAAGCCAACTACGACAATACGCATTGATTCAGAAATCAAAAAGCATGCTAATGAAGTTTTTGATGAAATTGGTATCAGCATGTCTGCAGCAATTAACACTTTTCTCAAGGCGGTAGTTCGCGAGGGCAATATGCCATTTGATATAAAGATAAAAGCTCCAAAAGCGCCCCAAAAACCCGGAAATGCGACTCTAAATCGTGCATTCATCGTTAAGAAAGATGATTTCTATACGCAGTATGAAGACGTGGCCAAGGAGATGATTAAACATCAGGAACAGTTGAAAGGTAAGAACATACTTTGTAATTGTGATGATCCTTTTGAGTCTGCTTTCTTTCGTTTCTTCGTACTTAATTTCGACAAACTCGGTCTAGCTGGACTAACTTCTACTTGTTACGCGGAGTCTCAAATAGCTGGACAGGAGTATCCGTTAGAGGAAATGACTGGTGCATATAAAGCAGTAGTCACTGAAATACCTGATGAAACCTTGAAGAGACCAGATGGAGCGTTAGATTTAGAGGCTCTGTTTGCTATGCCAGGCAACTCTCTTATACATCTTTCTGGTGATGGCGATTTTCGTTCGGATGAATGCGAAGCTTTGCTTGAAGAAGCTGACATAGTAATTACCAATCCGCCATTTAGCCTATTCCGTGAGTATATTAGTTTGCTAGAACGTTACAAAAAGGATTTTATAATCCTCGGGAATATGAATGCCGTTACATATAAGGAAGTTTTCCCGCTTTTCCGTGATAACAAAGTCTGGTATGGAGAGTCGATCCGCTCTGGAGATCGCAAGTTCTACGTACCTGATGGTTATCCACTAAACGCTGCAAGTTGCGGTATAGATGATAAAGGGCGACGCTTCATCCGAGTAAAGGGTGTCCGTTGGTTCACTAATTTGGAAACTAGCAAGCGGCATAAACCCATAGTATTAAATTGTAGCTACTCTCCAGATGAATATCCGCAATATGAAAACTATAACGCTATCAATGTTGGTCGTACCCAAAATATTCCTTTTGACTACGATGGGGTTATGGGAGTGCCAATCACGTTTCTTGACAAGTATAGCCCAGATCAGTTTGAGATATTGATGCTTGCCAATGGTAATGCGCGTACTAATGTATCTTCTGATATGCTTACGGAAGTAGGATATCGTCAGCATCCTGAAGATAGAGGAGGTGTTGGTATTATCAATGGTAAGCGTGTTTATGTGCGAATTATGATTCGCAGGAAATCTTTATGAGTAGTTTAATGCGCGTTCCCTGTTCATATCAGGGTGGTAAACAGCGAGTAGCATCTCAAATCGTTGACCTTCTACTCGAGGCTGCACCTAGCACAAATTCATACTTCTACGATTTGTGCTGCGGATCTGGCGCAGTGTCAATCGAACTGGTAAACAGAGGAATCGACCCTTCACGTATCCGTATGCTCGATATTAGCTCTTGGGGTTCGTTCTGGACTGCCATTGGATCCGGCACATTTAACATGGGTGTTTTCGATCAATTCTTATCTAATTTGCCAAGTGATAAACACGATTTCAAGACTCACATGTCTGAACTATCTAAACTCCCAGTAGATAACCATGAAGCAGAGGTTTATCCAATTATTCAAGCTTGTTCCTTCGGAGGAAAACAAATTTGGCGTGACAATGGGCGTTGGATGAATGCCTGTTTTCGAAATTATTGGGAACCAACCGCAACTAGCGTACGCCGCAGTCCTGCTAATCCGATGCAGCCATCTCCAGTCGAGCTTCGTCGTCGCATTGTTGCGCTAGTTAATGGAATGGAGGGAGTGACCTGTCTTAAAACGGATATCATGATGTTGCTCGAAACCCCCATTCCTAGCGATGCTGTCGTGTATGTGGATCCGCCATATAAAAGCACAACGGGATACGGATTTGGTCTGGATATAACATCATTTATAAATACCTTCCGTGAAATAAGTCAGGCTCCTTTATTCATTTCCGAAGGAGTTCCATTAAACGACGATGCTTTAATGCTTACATTTGGCGGCGCAAAGGGGGGTATTAGCGGGAACCGGAAGGGGAAACATCAAGAGTGGCTAAGTCGCGTCTAAACATTCCCAGCCACCTAGCACTGGCGCTAGACCCATTTCGAGCCAAGATACGTGAAGCTGCCTTGAAGTTTTCAAGTTCAGATTCTGGAAATACAGACATGAAATAGTAATCACTTTGTATCTTAGTGAATGTCACTACCTTTTTAACTAAGTAGTATTCTTCGCCCTTGGCTCTAAGGGCTTCTGTTATGCCTCTTCCAGAGGAGCTAACTCCCTTAATTTGTAAGCGCCATGTTCCATTTGCTTTAGCCCCGTCCGGGAACAGTATGGTATTGCCTACATAATCAACTCCTTCAAAGTTCAGTGTGATATCTTTGGATTGACTGGTAATTGCAGGGTTTAGATCGAAAAACTCAACTCCGCCACGCATAAACTTTGGCTCGCCTAGGTCAAATGCAGTGCCGGTTGGGTCTCCGCGCTCAACCAACGATTTCTTCGATAGATCAAGGATATTCCTTGATCCGCCAGTCATCTTCCTCGTTTCGAACCAAATAGTTTGTCCATCTTCACTTGGAAGAATAAGGCTAGGTTCTTTTTGGGTAGTAGAAACTTCCAGTTCCCTCTCTTTTTTCTTCTTCTCTGTTTTTGGCTTATATTTAGCGATATGAGGCATCTTTGCAGAGATACCATTACCGAATAAACGTTCCCCGCTTTTGTTTTCTGTCTTAGTTTTCAACCGTTCTACTTGTTCTGCTACTTCTTTAAATACATATCCATTTTGGAGAAGTTTATCTATATCCTCTTGTGCACTTATTGATATAAATGAATCTTTAAGTGAAGCTAGTTGTCCAATGTAATCTTCTAGCCCCATTATTAATGCACTACTAGTACTTGCACCATCTAATGGAATGAGTACTGAACTTTCAAAGTTAGTCCATAGACCTCCGGCTGTTAAATTGTGTGAACCAATAACTATCAATCCCTTGTCTTTTCCTAAAAACTGATAGATCTTTGGATGGAATGTTTGGCTATTCTCAGAATGCACTATATTCAAGGAATCAGTATGAAGCAGTAGAGCTATGAGAGCTTCGTAAGATGTTCCGCCCATATCTACGCCCACGTAAGTATTTACGATTCCACCTCTCTCTCTAAATCTTTCGAATGCATCTTTGATTCTGAGGACACCGCTATTCTTTGCGAAAGCGACTACTATATTCAGTGTATGATAATCCGGTGAGTCAAGTAACTCGATAAGACGATTTCCAAGCTGTCCGTTAATTGGCTGGTTTAGCAGCTCCATAAAACATTCCTTTCAAGAAGTAGCGTCAAAATGACAAAAGAGCCACCTATATTAGTGACTCTTTGTCTAATTTATACGAAATGACTCATAAAAATTTATATATTAAGGAAATGGTGGTGTATTAAAAAGTATGCTGATTAAAATTTAAAAAATTCTTGAAGCCTTAAAAGTCCTGTAGGATCAGAGAACGCGGCACCATCGAGTGATACGTGGAACCCCCAGCATGCCTATTTCGAAAGATAAAGCATCGGCCAAGAAGCCACGGCGCGTCTCCCGCAGCCATGCGCCTGGGGACAAATCGAATCTTTTTGGCACCGTCAAATTGGCCGGAGGGAGTGTTTGCCATTTTGGCATGGAAACTTGGTCCGAAAAACGGGTGATTCTGCTCCCTCATACTCCTAACCTGAATTATTCACCACACAAAGGATGAGAAGGCCTATTGTGTGCTAAAATGTTGTTGCAAAATAAACAGTTGAACATCAAACAGGTCTTCTCATGAGCTACCATATCACAACGCAGAGTGTGGTTTTCCAAGACTTGTTTCCCAAGCCGACTGGAAGGCTTTCCTGTGGCGCGGCATCGTTGCCGTCATTCTTGCCGCCCTGGCATGGCTGATGCCCGCTGAAGCGGTCCTAACACTGACCATTGTGTTTGGTGCCTACTCCTTTGCGGATGGCGTACTGGGGCTTTGGTCGGGCTATAAAAACATGCGTCAGGGTGAAAGCTGGGGCTGGTTGATCTTCAGCGGCCTCCTTGGCATCGCAACCGGGCTTATCGTCCTGGTCAGCCCGTTCGTCGCGACACTCGTGTTAACCGTGTTTCTCTGGACGATGGTTGCATTCTGGTCGATCACATCCGGCGTGATGGAGATCGTCGCGGCCTTTCGGCTCCGTAAGGAAATCGAGGGGGAATGGTTGCTCGTCCTCAGCGGTGTCATTTCCATCTTGCTTGGCGCTGCCGTCACATGGGTCTTGTTCACGACACCCGCAGGCAGTATTCTGGCCCTCGGTTGGTTGTTGGGCGTCTATGCCGCAATCTTCGGTGTAACCATGATCCTGTTGGCATTGAAGCTTCGGAAAGTCAGCGCTTCGGACGACACGCTGGGGCCGAAACTACAGCCACTTAAAACGCGAGAACGGCGGCCAGGCACGTCACAGGACCTGGCTGCCTTTAAAAAAAGAGAAGCAGCGCTGCGCCAGCCGACCTTTCGTTGCAGAATAATAGGGAGTGCATATAAATGAATTTTTTGAATTTGCAGGTCACACAGGCAGAGCTCCTATCCGGCCTTATTTCCGTTTCCCAAACAGTTGCACAGATTGTGCTCGTCATGACCGTGGCGTGGCTCGTGTCCGCAGTGCTTTCGCGGGCCATCACACGCATCAGCAAAAGAACCCGCACTTCCAAGAGATCTGCAGATGAGGTCAAACGCATTGAAACATCTTTTCGTCTGATCCGTTTCGTCAGTCGGCTGGTCGTGTGGGCCTTGGCCGTGACCATTTCCCTCTCAATCCTTGGCATTTCTGTGGCACCGATCCTGACGACTGCGGGGGTAAGCGGCATCGCAGTGGGGTTTGCTGCGCAGAGCCTGATAAAAGACTATTTTTCGGGTTTGGTCTTGTTGCTGGAAGGGCAACTCCGCATCGGGGATATCGTGGATATTGGCGGTGTGGCAGGCCAAGTCGAAGAGGTGACGTTGCGCTATGTGCGCCTGCGTCAACTCAATGGTGACGTGGTCTATGTGCCCAACGGAGCCATCACCAATCTGACAAATAAGACAACGGACTATTCGATGGCCGTAATCGATGTCGGTGTCGCCTATCGCGAAAACCTTCAGGAGGCATTGAACGTTATGGAGAGTGTCGCCCGTGAGCTAGCTTCGGAAACAACCTGGTCAACGAGAATATTAGCCGAGCCAGAGGTCTTTGGGGTCGAAACGTTGGGTGACTCTTCGGTTATCCTGCGTCTTCGCCTCAAGGTCTTGCCAGGTGAGCAATGGTCAATCCGGCGCGAATATCTGCACAGGATAAAACAGCGCTTCGACGAACTTGGCATCGAAATCCCTTATCCGCATCTGACGCTTTATGCCGGCCAGGACAAGGATGAAAAAGCCCCTGCCTTTCGGATCGAAGCTCCGGCTGGTGCCCAATGACACGGCCAAAATATACATATGAAGTGGAAAGAGATTTCTCGAACTGGGATGAAACGATTTTCGAGCGCTGTCTGCGGGATGGGTTCAATGTATTTGGCTCTGGACCAACCCCTATTCTCTTGCGGCCCGAAAAGGAGACCGAACCTGCCCCTGACACCCGTTCGCTAGGCAACGACAGCCATGATTAAGAAAGGCCAACCCATGAAGCCACCGGTAAAGACGAGCTTTCGCGGCAGGGACGTCGCCTACCTGGTAATTTCCATTGTTTTAGTGGGCGTAGGTTACGCAGCCTACCGCGGCTTATACTTTGTTGGTGAAAACTTTCCTTTTGCCCAAGAGATGATCCTAGTGTTCCTGGGTGCAGCTGCCACTATCTATCTGACAGCTGTGCTCCTCAATCGCCAGACTGAGCTTGAGTTAAGAAAAGAAGGGCAAGTTCTTCTTTTTCAACAAAAGCATGACACATATATGCGCGTCATCGAAAAGGTTGCTGAAATCGTGGAGCGTGAACATCATGATTTTGCGCTCATTGATGAACTCAGGGTCATCAGCCACAGCCTTGCCGTTGTCGGCAGCGCGCCAGTTGTCGAAGCGTTCCGACGCGTTCTTGATCTGCTTGTTGATGGACTTGAGGATGGCCAGTTGAACGGCAATGACGCAGAACAGGTGATGCATGCCGTAGCTGAAGTCACGATTGCGATGCGTTCGGACATCAGCAGCGACAACGACCCTGAAGCGCTTCGGTCGGCTGCAGAAACGATCATGGCGAACTCACGCAAGATCGAGCGGCTGGACGACATCGAGCACTCAAAGTCCAAGCCAGACGCAAATGCAGCCAACAATAAACAGAAGAAAGGAGATTCGAAAGATGATGCAAGGACATAACCGCCCGCCATTCGCACCAACAATTCCCGGAACCAACCTTCGTTCTCATGATGTGCCAACCGCCATCATTTACCGACCCGCGCGCGCGGCCGCCACGATCCCGACACTGGGTTCTGGAGTTCGAACCGTCACGCCCGCAGAACCTTGAGCCCTTGATGGGATGGACGACGTCTCAGGATCCTTACCGGCCTATCAGGGAATAATTTAATAACTCCAAACACATATTAATCAACTACCTCAAAATAGTTTGGGGTTTTTTTACATTATATGTTGTATTATGTAGTATTATTATACATACAACATAATACAAAGATAATTATATAAATTTCAGGATTATAATCATGGCGATCACAATACAACAAATTCATGCAACTGCTGACCAGCTACAAGAACAAGGGATTAAGCCAACGCTAGCTGAGGTACGTAAGATATTAGGTGGTGGTTCGTTTACCACTATTAGTGAGGCTATGAAATCTTGGCGTCAAGATAATCAGGAAGAAGAGCAGCTGAGACAGGTTGTGTTGCCAAGTGGTATAACTGAGCGCTTACAGTCTTTAGGGGCTGATATGTGGCAGACAGCTATTGATATGGCTAATGACAGATTAATCAAAGAGCGAGAAGCCTTAGAAAGTATTAAAACTAAGGCACAAGTTGAAGTGGACGAGGCACAAGAGGCAGTAAAGACCTTAGAGAGTGAGCAATCCGATTTATTGATGCAGCTGGATGAAGTGACTGCAACCGCAGAGGCAACTGCTATCACAGCGAATCAAGCTATTGCTGAACGTGACACCCTTACAAGAACACTAGGCGACACTCAGCATCAGCTAGAGCTTGAACGTGTTAAGGCAGATACCGCACAGGCACAGCTTGTAGAGGTAAGTAGTACATTAGATAACGTATCAACAGAGCTTAGCGCTAGCTTATCCAAAATAGCCACGCTTGAAGCTGTAGCTGACAACGATAAAATAGAGATTGCACGATTAAACAAAGCGCTTGAGGCAGTACAATCCGAGCTTAAAATAGTTACCGATGAGCGCAACGAAATAACGACCATCACGGCAGAAGTAAAAGGAGAGCTAAAAGCAATAACTGCTGAACGTGATAAGTTGTTAGGGTTGTTTGATGAGCTAACTCAAACGCAAGCTAATCTTCGAGCTGACCATAGAGTATTAAATAAGCAGTATGAAGACCTATCAACCAATTACCTATCAGAGCAAGGACGAGTAACAGCACTACAAACTGAGCTTGAGAAAGCTCAAAGCAAAATGACTATAGATCAAAATAAGAATACTCATTAAAATCTTGGTCTCAAACTTGTACGATAGGTATCTACAGGGGCTGGTTCAGCTACTTCTAGCTCCTGCTTAACCTCTTTATCTACCCCTAACTGCTCAGGCGTAGCTAAATTCTGGTATCTCTCCTGATGATAAGCCTCTTTTATTTCTATCCCAGTGGCTAAGTGCTCCTTATCTGACTGCATGCGCTCGTTTCTGCTAGCTGTACGGTCATACGCAGAATGATCTTCTTCTTTCGCATCTGGTTCAAACTTGTAACCATCAAATCCTTTTTCAAACATACCGCCTTTGAGCCTAACACCCATTGGCTTACCGTTCTTATCGGTTAGCTTATCGCTTGTCACCGATAACGTCTTCTCGCTATTACCTCGATTAATCTTCAAGCCCCACTGTTCTAGCCGACTTAGCACTCTTCGACGATTCATAGCGATACCATTTTGCCAATCCAGTAACAGACGACGTTTAATCGCTTCCTCTAATAGTTTACGGTTAGGAGGATTGGCGATAGTCTCCTCGTCCTTATCTGCATCTTTTTTCGTATACGCCTTTGCATCAAAAGGCGACGGACGCGGCGCATTACTGCTATATGGGTTAACTAGACGTTTGCGTTTAGGGTCATTAGGGTCACTTAACGGCTCACCCTTAATGGTTTTGACTTCTGAATTGATAATATTTTTCCAAGCGTTCACCCTTTTTTGATCTGCTGGCTCATAGTACGGCTGAAAAGCCTTACCTGATCGCAGTTCCTGACAGGGAATCACAAAGTTCAGCTCCAGTCGTCCGACAGGATGAGCGTCATCAATGTCTTTATCCGCATGCTCAACCCATAGTATATCGTACTGATCATTCTCTAACCCGCAGAATATGACCGCTTCAAACTCCTGCATAATGCGCTTTTTATCGGCTTCACTAATCTCATCCGCACGTTCACTAAAAGATAAGTACCCTGACTTATACTTAGTCTTGTGAGAGGTCGTGTTAATTAAGTGCTCAGTGAGCACAGGATCGCCGTACAGCACTTTTGCATGCGTTCTAGGTACCAAAGTACCCTTACTCCCTTTCTCTTTAAGAAGGTAGTCTAAAACGCCACTCGCTTTGCCTTTACCATGCTTAGAGAACTTAACAATCATCACCATCCCTCGCGGCTACTTTTGAGTATTCGATACTCGTCTCTATCAGCACATGCAACTGTTTCCTAATCGCCTTAATCTCATTAAGCACCTCGGCATCAACGTGCTTTTCGATATTCACATGCTTGGTCAGCTGATTAAGATTGCTACCGATTCTACCCAACTGACGCACCAATTCAGGATCAACTGGCTTAACAGGAGTAACCCCTAATGCCAATCCTCGTAACCAACTGGCCACCGTATTTTCGCGGTTTCTTTTCTTAATCTCAGCAAGTTCGTAGTCATTGACGCGAATCGCAATCTCTCTATTACGCTTGGCTCTCTTGTCAAGAACGGTGGTTTTTGGCTCAGTCATAACGATTACCTAGGTAAGATTTTTTTGGGGGTTTTAAGGGGTCTCCCCTTAACCAGCTCACATGAGGGATAGGATAATTATTACGTAGTAATAAATAGCCCCCTCTTGTGACTGCTGGCTTAATAAATACTAACATAAAATCTATATTTGTCTGTACCTATTTAATTTTTAATGACTGTACCTATAGATTGTCTATTGTGTGTACCTACATACGATAAATGACTGTACCTATGGTATTATTATTGTCTGTACCTATGGTATTATTATTGTCTGTACCTATTCTAAAAGTGAGTGAGTTATTTATGGATAAGAGACGTAGGAATATGCAACGTTACAATGCGGTACGTTCTGCTCGAGTTGAAGCCATGATTGAGTTCTTAAAGGATATTGATTTTGGTGGTACTGAACTTTGCCAACTTGGTATAGAAGATGGGTATAGGTTAGAACGTGAAGTTAACTCTTATAGAGCTATGCAAATAGCTAGGTACTTTGGAGTTAATGTCAGTAAATCAAAATTAACTCAATTCTCTAAACCTAAAGATCATAGATACGATTTTACTGCTGCTCAGCTAATGGGCTATATCAGTGAGCATTATGATGAGCTAATGAATTACTGGGAATGGTTTGTACAACCAGCTATACGTAAAGCTAGAGAGAAGTATCCTATTGAAAAAGAATTAGAAAATAAGAAGTAA
>NZ_JAQISM010000033.1:0-13249 GCF_027919975.1 Psychrobacter sp. ANT_H3
TCTACTCCTCAAAAAAAAACCGTTACTGAGGGATAAATCGCTTAGACAAGCTACGTGGTTTAAATGATGATTTTTCACTTATCCACAAAAAAATTTATCACCCGTTTCTTTAAGGGTTTTTATTTGATCCTGTTTACTCCTGTTTACTCCTGTTTAAGAGCCTTTTTTCTTCTTTATAATCAATAGCTTACAAAGAGAAAAAACAGTAAATGAGCAGAAAAAACAGTAAATGAGCAGAAAAAACAGTAAATGAGCAGAAAAAACAGTAAATGAGCAGAAAAAACAGTCGTATATTAAATACTGTTTATTTAACTGTTCTTAATGTTACTATAGCTTGAATGTTTTTAAAAAAAACAGTAAATGAGCAGGATTAAAAATGGAAAATAATTTAGTTGTTCAATCAAACGAGCTGATTCTAGCAACATACACAATGCAAAAAACAGACAAAGAGCTAATGCTTGCGTGTATTAGTCAGATAGACAGCAGACCTGACGCACCAGAAGTAACAAAACAGACTGAATTTAAAGTGTCTGTAGATGATATAAAGTCACTGTTCTTTGGTAAGAAGTCTAAAAACGAGCAGAACGTCTATCGTGATATGGAAAACGCAAGTAAGCGTTTGTATGACGTTGATATTGTAATGAGCTTGCCCGAAAACAAAATACTTCAAACAAGACTTATCAGTAGTATTGTCTATGACCCGGATAACGGAGAAGTTTCTTTATCTTTTGCAGAAAAGATTTTGCCTTATTTGACACAGCTAAGAGCTAATTTTACTAAGTATAAGTTGCTTGAAATCGGCGAGTTATCAAGTATCCACTCAATACGTTTATATGAATTGGTCGTTATGTGGGTTAATCAGTTTCAGTACAGCAAAGATTTTACACTTGAAGAATTTAAGCATGTAATGAATGTCAAAGGTAAATACAAGCAGTTCGGTCATTTGCGACAATTTGTTATTGAAACAGCTATTAACGACATTAACGAGAATACAAACTATAGTGTTAGCGTGGAGTATCAAAAGAAATCGAGAGGTAAGGGATTTAGAGGCTTAAAGCTGAGTTTCCATAAAAAAACATTAGACAAGCTAACGGGTGCAGACGGTGCATTATCGCAAGCAGCCATCCAGTCCATTGTCGATAGCGTGCAGTTTATGAATGACTATAACGATCATCCAAGCCTAAGTTATGACGGAAAAATGCAGACTGACGCATTTAAGCGCGAAATGATTAAGATCATACAACGAGAGCCTGAAAGCTTTAACAAGCCTAATAAGGCTTTAGAGAGCTATTTACCAAAGATTAAACACTAATGTTTTTTCAAATATCCGTTAAAGTCAAAAGAACCACCGTTTTTTCTTCTTAGCCGTCGCGACGACTGAATCGTCTTTTTTTTCTTGCTCCTGTGCAAGTGGCGGCTCATCGCTCATTTCAGCTTGCTTAAACTCTAGCAGTCTTACTTGTGCGAAATCCTGGATACTAGCGTTGGCTTTATCCAGCGTTTTGTTTAACTGTCCTATCTGCTGCTGATAATTTTCAATTAACTTTTTTTGATCGCTTACTTGTTGGCTGAGATGTTCATTCTTGAGCTTTTCAAGCGCTAATTGGTGTTCAATGTCCGTATTGTACTGAACACTTTGACTGTTCAGAGGTGTACTTTGAACAGTGTCCACTGAACGTTCAGTACGTTTTTTAGAAATTGGCTCACCAAACACTCGCAACATTTCTGAAACGTCTATTTTCTTATCTGCTGTTCTAGAAAGCTCACCATCATTGACCTTCTGATAGATCGTGGTTCTTGATACACCCCATTCTTTTGCTGCTTTTGTCACCGATATGTTCATTGTTCACCTAGTGTTCAAGTACGTTTTTAGAAACTGTACAGTACAACTGTCCAGAACGTTCAGTGAACAACTATGGCACTAACCCGTCTATCAGGCAAATTATAAATAAACTGCTGTGTAAATCAGACGGTTAGTTATATAGCACTCACTTTATTGAACAAATATAGGGTATTATTAATGCTTGAAAGCAGTGTTTTGGGTATTAAAGAAAGAAGGTTCTATGAAAAAATTTATTCTAAGTATGGCGTTATCTCTCTTTGCCTTATCTTCTCAGGCAGCAGTTACAGTCACTGATAATCCATTTTATAGTGATGTTGAGGTAGAGCATCCGTTGTTTGCTAAAGGTGCTGGCGGCTCTCAATGCAAAGGCTTACCGCGCACTTGTGGGCAGATGGTTAGCTGTGAACAAGCCAAACAAGCACTCAAATGTGGAAATACCAAGCTAGACCGTGATAAGGACGGCGTACCATGCGAATCAATATGTCCAGGTGGTTAATTGCAGTAGCGTCTATCGTTATGATTGGGTGCAGCTCAGGCAATACAGAAAATGATCTGTATGGTTCAGGCTATATCGTAGTGAGTGAGCAGACATGGAGTAAAGATTACACAACACCTTATCCGTTTACGGTGCCTGAGGGTGAGATTGCATGTGCCTCAAATCCTTCCTTTGGTCGTGAGGTGTTTTTTCATCCTAAGGGTTATACAGATGAATCCTACGTTGGTACACCGCTTAACAAAGCAGCGGTAGATGGCTTAAAGCTAAGTCGTTTGACACCAAATGCGCCTCATAGTGTCAAGGAAGGTGCTGATCTTAATGAGGCCGTACAGATTGGATTGAAGGTCTGTGATGAGCAAGAGGATGAGCTTGCGAATTATTAAGTTCGGTTCCCTAGTGAGGACTTGAACCTTAGGCTGTGAGATATTGCTATTAGTACTCTAAATCTATTTAGATAAAATCAGTGTACATAGCAATGTAACTTTCAAAATGTAAGGTTGAGTATACAAACCGGGACGAATAATAATTATTCAAGATTATCTTTTACTTTGAAAGGTTCTGAGAATTGTAGAATTAAGAAATTAACAACTGATAATATAATCGCTATCTCATAACGTCCATAAGCAACAGAGATGCCGATAGCAGCGGTATTCCATAAACTTGCAGCCGTCGCAGTGCCTTTTACTGTATTATCGCCTTTAAAAATCGCCCCACCACCGATAAAACCCATACCTGTAATAATTGCGTACATGATTCTCGCTTCGGGTTCTGCTGCACCTCCATGATAGATATCGACAGCTACTAGCATGAAAGCACAGGATGCAATACTGACTAATGGGAAAGTTCTGAGTCCTGCACCCTTATCTTTCATCTCACGATTAAGCGCAATCGGTAGGGAAAGCACGAAGGCAATTGCTAATTGAATTAGGTGATATACCATTAATTTTAAGTTTAAATCAAATTCAAACATGGTTTATTGCACTCTTTAAAATAAGGTTAAATGAACAGGGGTGATTATCGTTATTTTTAATGCGTCGAAGATGACTTATTACTGCGTAATTTACCAATCATGGTGACAATAGCCACGACAATAACACCGACGGCTAAACCTACCAACGCATTTAAGAGCATGGTTGTCACACTTCCAAATATGCCAGTTAGGTGCGCTAAGTCTTCCACTTCATGATGCAAAAAACTGATCCCGTGCACTAAGATACCGCCGCCCACTAGAAACATAGCTAATGTCCCAGCAATCGATAGAAACTTCATCAGCTTTGGTGCCGCAGACAATAAAATCCCACCTATTTTCTGCTTTGCACCGTTCGTCTGTTTCATTAGGTAAAGACCTAAATCATCCATTTTAACGATACCCGCTACTAAGCCATAAACGCCTAATGTAATGCCAATAGCAATAATAGACAGCATCACGCTCTTCTCTAAAAGCGTCGCTCCAACTGCTGAGCCGAGTGCAATTACGATAATTTCAGCCGATAGAATAAAGTCGGTGCGCACCGCACCTTTGATTTTGTCCTTTTCAAAAGCAACCAAATCAATCGTCTCATCAGCATTGGCACGTAGACGGGCGATTTGTTCTTCATCGTGAGGTAAGATATGTGGCCAGAACTTATGAATGATTTTTTCAGCACCCTCATAAGCCAAATAGACACCTCCGCACATCAATAAAAAGGTGACTAATGGGGGATAGATGGCACTAATCAGCAACGCTAATGGTACTAATATAAGCTTGTTAACGAATGAGCCTTTGGCGACGGCCCAAACTACTGGTAGCTCACGGTCGGCTTTAACGCCTGAAACTTGCTCAGCATTAAGGGCCAAATCATCACCCAATACTCCTGCCGTTTTTTTAACGGCAACCTTGGTCATGATTGACACATCGTCTAGTATCACACTGATGTCGTCAAGCAAGGTTAATAAACTGGCTCCTGCCATGTGTGCTCCTTTGCGTCTATTTATATAAATTAATTGATAGGTTTTTTATTAAAATCTTTCTAATGTTTTTTGGTATCACCGACAATCTTATCCATCAAAGCAAATAACAGGCCTGACAGTACAAACGTCATATGGATAATCACTTTCCACATCAATCTATCAGCATCACCTTCGCTCATCTCTTTAGGTATATCCATAAATGATTTAAGAAGATCAATCGCAGAAATGGCAACGATGGCACCAATCACTTTGAGTTTCAGCCCAGAGAAATTGATTTTCCCCATCCATTCAGGACGATCCTCATGATCTCCGGTATCAATTTTTGACACAAAAATCTCATAACCACTAAATATGATGATAAGCAATAAACTTGCGACCAATGACATGTCGATAAGCGCCAATGTACCAACGATGACATCGGCTTCAGATGCACTGAGCACATGGGTAATCATATGCCACAGCTCTTGAAAAAATTTAATAAACAATAAAATGATACCGAGCACCAATCCCAAATAGAACGGGGCTAACAACCAACGACTATTAAATATGGTTTTTTCTAATCTTTGTTCAGCTTTCTTCAGCATTTGTGTCTCTTGTTGTGGGTAATATAAATGTTTGAATATGATGTCTATTATTAGGTAATAAAAAGCAATGCATGTTAGAAAAAAGGTTATACCAATTATTTGGTATAACCTGTTATTAACGATATTCTAAGATAATAATTTTTTGCTTTACATTGTCTACACTCTAAGCAGTGAGTTTTGCCTGTTGCTTACGATGTTTCAGTGAAGCAAGCAGTGCCCAACCAATAAAGGCAATACCGATCAGTCCCGTAATAAGCTCTGGCACATGAAATTTTACCGATAGCAGCATGATAATGGCTAAAGCGCCAATGGCATAATGCGCGCCATGTTCAAGATAGACAAACTCATCAAGCGTGCCTTTATCAACTAAGAAAATAGTCATCGAACGCACAAACATCGCACCGATTGCAAGACCCAGCATAATCACGATAACGTCATTGGTAATCGCAAAGGCGCCAATTACGCCATCGAAACTGAATGAGGCATCGAGGACTTCTAGGTATAAGAAGCCGATGATACCGCCTTTCATAATCGCACTGGTCGCTGCTGCGCCCGAGCCATTTTCTTTGTTTTCTAAATCTTCTTCGAGGTCACCTTCAAGCATACCCGAGACCACTTGGACGCCAAGGTATACCAAGATACCCCAAACACCAGCGATTAGAACAGCGGCGGATTGCTCAGGATTGGCAAATGATACGGCAATCATCAACACAATAAGCGCCACAAAGACGCTCATGGCATCTACTTTGCCAAGCTTTGCCAAACGGCTTTCAAGCCAGTTAAACCAGTGCACTTCTTTATCGTCAAAGATAAAGTTTAAGAACACCAATAACAAGAAAATACCACCGAATGCAGAGATTTCAGCATGGTGTGCCATTAAACGGGCAGAGTATTCTTCTGGTTGATACAAAGCCAGTTTGATGACCTCTACCATAGCAAGCTCAGCAGTTACTGCGACAATGACAATAGGGAATACCAAGCGCATCCCAAATACAGCAATCAAAATACCAACGGTTAAAAATATCTTTTTCCAAAACTCATCCCAGCCTTTGAGGACTGAGGCATTAACCACCGCATTATCGAATGATAATGAGATTTCCATGACGGCCAAAATAGCGGTAATAGATAAGGTTGCGATCAAACCGCCCATCCCGCCATGTGAATATCCCCACCATGCCGCGATCGCTAATGCAATGGCGGTAAAGATGAAGTCTAAATAAAAATGTCTCATGACACATCCTGTCTGGTTGCGTAAAGCTAAGTGTATCTACTAAAAGTATGAGGCATAAAAAAAGTGGCTATCGTGAGCCACTTCCCTATGTGATTTTTAATAGAATATAAAGTATTTTTTTAAAATATTCTATGCAGAATTGTCACTGTATTTTTTATGCTTTGGCGATTAAAAACACCTTATACTTTAATAAAAATTCTAAGCGTAAGACACTGATCAAATAAATTTTGCTATTTTAGGTATACCCTAAGGGAACCACCTATTTCACCCTTCAAACCTATTAACAGACCACTTAAAACAGACTGGTATAATGGAACCACTTATAACAGACTATTTTAGGTGTTTATGTTTATCAGAGCGTATCTACGAGCGTCAACCAAAGAACAAGACGCTAAACGTGCCAAAAGCGAACTCATAGCATTTGCCAACGATCATGGCCACAAAATTGCTGCCTTCTATGTCGAAAACGAATCAGGAGCTATCTTGGCGCGACCAAAGCTTATGCAGCTGATTGAAGATGCTCATAAGGGCGATGTGATCTTAGTTGAGCAAATTGATCGCTTGGCACGTTTGAATCAAGCTGATTGGGATACGCTTAAAAGAATGCTGTCAGAAAAAAAGCTCGCTATCGTATCAAAAGAGCTGCCGACCTCATATATGGCGCTTCAATCTGAAAGCAGCACTGAATTTATGAGCAGTGTATTGCAGGCCATTAACTCGATGATGCTGGATATGCTCGCAGCCATTGCTCGAAAAGATTATGAGGATCGCCGTAACCGTCAGATGCAAGGGATTGCTCGTGCTAAGGCAGAAGGTAAGTATTCAGGACGCAGGAAAGATATGGAGAAGCGTAAGATTATTGCCAGTCTACTCAAATCAGGTCATAGCTATTCTGAGATACAAGGTATGACCAAGTGCTCACGGCATCTGATCGCTGATGTGGCCAAGGAAAGACCGAAGATGCTCAGTAGTCATTAAGTGGTTCCAATATAGTAGTCTACTATGAGTAGTCTATTAATGGATTAATGAGCCTTTTTAGAGGGTTCCGCTGGGTTATACTACGTGCCTTTTTTCGAATATTGCTGAAATATTCATAATTGTTTGAGGTAATATAACCATGAAAAGAGTCAACGTGTTAGGTACATCAGGTTCAGGGAAATCTACGTTTGCCAAAGCTCTAGCAGATAAACTTAACTGTGCATATGTTGAAATGGACGGATTATTTTGGCTGGATGATTGGGAGCATGTTGATGATGAAACCTTTATCACACATATTGAAAAGGCGCTAGATAAGCCAGCGTTTGTATTAGATGGCAATTATAGTCGGACGATACCTATAAAATGGAAAGATATCGACACCGTCATTTGGCTGAACTATTCGTTTCCATTAGTGTTGTCTCGTGCTTTCAGGCGTGCCATATTTAGGACTATTAGTAGAAAGAAGCTGTGGGATACCAATAATGTAGAGAGCTTAACAAGACTGTTTTCCAAAAAATCTATTATTTGGTGGACGATCACAACGCATAAGAAAAATCGTAAAAAGGTTCGTCAGTTAATAAACAAACCTCAATACCAGCATATTAAATTTATTGAGCTTACTAAGCCCATTGAGGCTAAAACGTTTTTGAAAAGTTTATAATATTTACCTATAGAAAGCTGGCTGTTCGATACCTTTATAGCGCACCGATCACAGATAGAATATGTATTTTAGGTACACTACGAAGTACACTGTGACTATTTCCGTAAGTTGAAACCTTGATAACATTAACCTACAGCCGAAGGTTCAAGTCCTCACTAGGGAACCGCACCAGTGAAATTGGTTTGTCATAGGCATACTTACAATAGATTATAGTGAAGTGATAGGGTGACGGAGCAGGCGGTAGTACTTTAATATTGGCCCGAACTCATATTACAACTTATGATCATTAATAAAATCAACCATCACTTGGGCGGTCCGCCCATCTCCTCCTAGGCATAAAAGCGCCCGCGTTCCTTATAGTTTCGTTGGCTTATTTGAGCTCTTTATTTTTGCGCTCAAGCGCTTTGATGACTGACCAAGAGGCATTATAGTTCGGTTAAGTTGTTCATGGAAGAAATCCTGTTTGCATAAGTTGGTCTTGGTAAACCTACTTTAGCAATTGTGAACTTCTTGTTTTTGTCTTTTTTGGCGCTCCCTTCTCCTGAACTGGGGTTATTTATTACTCAAAATTCTAAACAATTTGTTTTATGAGACAAAATTATTTGTTTCTGTTTTCCAATTATGTTCCAATCATAACCTTTTATCGGTGTTTTCATACACTTTAAGCGCATCAAAAGTACTTAATCTTGAAGGAGATAATCGGCTATGCAAGGAAGTAACTCGCCAAATGGCAATCCGCCACATAATAATTTTGATGCAGCAGAGCAAGATTCGCGCATGCAGCGGTTTTTAAAAGGAGTAGAGTGGCTCGGTAATTTACTACCGCATCCTGTTATTTTATTTGTATGGATGTCAGTATTTTTACTGGTTCTTTCAGCAGTACTGTCTTACTTTGGTATATCGGTAATCGATCCACGACCAGAGGGTGCAAGCGGCCGTAGCGCTGATGGAACTATTGAGGTCGTCAATTTATTAAATGGCGAGGGCTTAGCTCGTATTGTTGAAAACTTGGTGACCAACTTTACTGGTTTTGTGCCACTTGGTACGGTGCTGGTAGCACTACTTGGTGTTGGTATCGCTGAGCGCTCTGGAATGATATCAGCCGCACTACGTGGGCTAGTGTTAAACGCGCCAAAGAAAATGGTTACCTTTACTATTGTGTTCGCAGGTATTATGTCAAACACGGCCGCTGAGCTTGGTTATGTGGTTTTGATACCACTTGCTGCGGTCATATTTCACTCTCTTGGTCGACATCCATTAGCTGGTATCGCGGCGGCATTTGCTGGGGTATCTGGTGGTTATAGCGCTAATCTATTACTTGGCACAGTTGATCCTTTATTATCAGGGATTACTCAAGAAGCGGCACGTATCATCGATCCAGCTTACACTGTTGGGGCAGAAGCCAACTGGTACTTTATGATGGTGAGTACTTTTTTGATTAGTGGTTTGGGTTATCTTGTGACCGAGAAAATCGTCGAGCCAAGCCTTGGTAAGTACAATCCTACTGACGCCGATGATCCCTCAGTATTAGATACCAAAGCTGAGCGCGTATCTACTATTGAGAAAAAAGGACTTTTTTGGGCTGGTATTAGTATGCTGGTATTCTGTTTATTATTGGCTTGGACCGTGGTACCTGCTGACGGCATCCTGCGTAATGCTGAGACAGGTCTGTTGTCAGGTTCGCCATTTTTAAAGGGTATCGTTGTCTTCATTTTTGTGTTCTTTGCCATACCTGGTTATATATATGGAAAGATTACTGGTAGCATAAAAAACAACCAAGATGTAGTAGATGCGATGAGCCATGCGATGAGCTCGCTCAGTATTTATATCGTCTTAGTCTTTTTTGCAGCACAGTTTACCGCCTTCTTTAATTGGTCAAACCTTGGTTCTGTAATGGCAGTATCTGGTGCAACTTTCCTAAACGATATTGGTTTAACAGGTCCTTTCTTATTGATCGGTTTTATCTTGATATGTGCGGTGGTTAACTTGATGCTTGGTTCGGCATCTGCGCAATGGGCCGTAACAGCACCAATATTTATCCCCATGCTAATGCTAACTGGCTATGCGCCTGAGATGATACAGGCCGCATACCGTATTGGAGATTCGACTACCAATATCATTACCCCTATGATGAGCTATTTTGGTCTCATTATGGCAGTTGCTATTCGTTATAAGAGAAATACTGGTGTTGGCACACTTATGGCGATGATGTTACCTTATTCAATTGCGTTCTTAGTTGGTTGGATTATTTTATTTTGCGTCTGGGTGTTTGTATTTGGTCTGCCAGTAGGCCCTGGTGCAGAGACGTTTTATCCTGCTAGATAGTAGTGAATCGAAGTTTTGCTAAATGACCCCAGTTCGGGAAAAGGGAGCGCCAAAAAAGAAGTCCACAATTGCTAAAGTAAATTTATCAAGACCAACTTATGCAAACAGGACTTCTTATATGGACAACTTTTACCAATCATTCAAGCCAGAGTTTGAAACCCACATCATCGCTAGTGGCCGGCGTCAATTGAGACCATGCTATAGATTCTTTTTAGCTTCTCTCTAACACCACGTTTTTAGTATTTCTATTATCCACGGTAGTTTGGATCACTGACATCAGTAGAATAAGTATTATCATCTGACAGCAGATCACGTATATCATGCTCAGCATTACTATAAGACTCATTTTGCTGATTATTTTCAGCCTCATGACTAGATGTTTGCATATTGACCGCAGAAGAATCTTTTCCCTCATCCAAGCCTATATCGCCACCCAAACTTTCAATCATACTTTTAAACAATTCTTTATCCGATTTTCTCGTTAAAAAATCTGGAAAATGAATCGCAAAGTACTCTCGAATCATCTGCTCACTCTCACCATCAGTTGCCAACACCTGACCCAAAAACGCACCCATTAAAATCTTCTGCTTGTTCAGGCGTTTCTCTAACTTTACTTGCTGAACCTTAGCTTGGCGTTTTAACTCTTCCAACCGTTGACGCTCTTTTAACTCATTAGAATCTTGATTATCAAAAATAGACACAGGCGCTTTATTATTAGATACTGACATCAGATTTATCCTTATCAATTAAATTTTACTCAGCATAGCAAGCACCTTACTATCGTTCAATCACTTGTGGTAAGCTTTAACACAATTACATCCGAAACCTTAGATAGCTTAGTTTATTATTTAATGGTGGTGTCCCCCTGACTAAGGGCGAAGTAACGACTCAAAATTTAATCTATCCACTTCGTTACTATTCTTAATTTTGAATCCTTCTTCGTTGGGGAAACCCCAAACCCCGCACACCACGAAAAGCGGTGGTGTGCAAAAAGCAAAAATAGCAGGTGACTTTTATGACAATGGTACACATTGCAACAAAGGCGATTTCTCGAAAAGCAGGACAGTCGGCGGTGGCGTCGGCAGCCTATCGTGCTGGCGATGTGCTTGATGATGCCAAATATGGCAAGACCCATGACTATAGTAAAAAGTCTGGTGTGATGAGTAGCGATATCGTTTTACCATTTTCATTAAAGGCGCTGGGTGTGAGTGTGGATCGGGAGACGCTTTGGAATACCGCTGAAGCGGCAGAGACACGTTCGGACAGTCGGGTGGCGCGTGAGTGGCTGATTAATTTGCCGTATGAGTTAGACGAGTATGATCGGCATCAGCTGGCCATAAACTTTGCCCAAAAGCTTTGTGACGATATGGATGTGATTGCTGATGTGTGTATCCATCGTCCGGTGATGAAGTTGCCATTCGATCCTAGTGTACCACCAAGTTCTAAGTATTTGCGTGAGGGTGAGGAAAACCCTGATCCCCGTAATTTTCACGCGCATATTTTAGTCACTACTCGAGCGCCTACCATTGGACCAAATAAAACCTTGGCGTTTGATCCAAAGCTTAAGACCCCGTTTGAGTGGTCCAATAAAAAACGTAAGGCGCATGATCTGCCGTCATCGATGCAGGAGATTAAGCGTATTCGGGAGATGTGGGTAGATACCGCCAATAAGGTATTGGCCGAATATCATCTACCGCTGATGGATGCGCGCAGTTACAAGGATCAGGGGCTTGATCAGCAGCCCACTATTAAAATGGGAGTGGAGGCGACGGCCATGGAGCGCCGAGGCATCACGACCGAAAAAGGTAATACCAACCGCGCCATCAAAGCACGCAACAAATTGGTGGCTGACAACCATATCAAACAGGAGGCAGACAATGAGCGACGAATTAGCGCACTTAGAAAAGGACTTGCTTGGGCAACTGAGAAAAATGCAAGACTACCTGGCAGCATTGGAGGCACAAAACAACGAGCTGATTTTGCAAAACAACTCTCTGGAAGCTCAGAACCTCACATTACGTACTGCACAGAACAAAATAATAGAACGGCAATTCGAGTTGACGACACAAAACGATGTGTTGAAGACGCAAAATCAGGCATTGCTTGGGCAGCTAAACGATGCGAAAACCTACCAAAGCGATGTGATGACACAAAACAAAGAATTAATGGCACAAAACAAGAAAACAATAAGCTCACACAACGAATTGACGACACAAAACAAGCAATTGAGGGAATCACTGAAGCTATCGGAAAGTCAAATATTGAAATTAACAAAGCAACTGAGCGAAGTGCAAGACCAGCCCCCAACCCCTTCGATGACGCAGCACGACGAGCAAGAGCTGCTCGACTTGATCGACAAGAAGGACGCATTGATCGAGACACTCGAGCAAACCGTCACAAAGATGAGAGAATCTTTGAGTATGTTGAACGTATGAAGCTGCACCTAGCCATGCGCTTAATACAACGTCATCGTGATGATATGGCTATCAGATGGGCTCAAGGAGAAACCGCGGATGACGTCCCTGATAAATTTGATCAACGTCAAGTGGCACTACTCAGCGAGTTTGCACAGCACCATGGTATTGAGGACCACGATAAATCAGTGGAATTTACCGCACACTTACGCCAAGTGGCCAAACGTTTTGATCACACGCTGGTTGAGAACAACAAATCCATCATCAAGCTGTTGCGTGATCCTAACGCTGAACGTGAGCAGTATCTAGCGCTTACCAAGCATTTTATAGATTTCAGAGACAATATCGATCAAAAACGAGCGGCATTTAATACCAGCATCATCGACAAGCTAGGCGGTAGCGCAGGAGAGGTTGGAAGAATGACTCGGGACACCATGTCATCGTTCAGCTATATAGAAGAATTAATGGATTACATCAATCAGGATAACTGCCCAGCTGAGGCCAGAGACGTTGCCAAAGAACATCTAGCAGATACCTTAGATAAAACCTGTCAGCAATTCAAACTTGCGTTGCGTGAGGTTAACTCCCTACCAACAACCCAGCGTAAAACCTACTCAGAGGCGCTTAAAGCCACTTTAGAGACGTTTACTGAGCAATATGGCAAAGATCTGTCTGAAGGCCAACACAAAGCACTACAGGGCGGTTTAGAGTCTTACCAACATCAAGTCAATAAAGCGCATTCACCTAGCAGAGGATTTAGGCCTTAA
>NZ_JAQISM010000046.1:0-3336 GCF_027919975.1 Psychrobacter sp. ANT_H3
GTGATAATTTCTGATCCTAAATTTATCAAAAAAATAAGCTTAGCAAATCTCTTAAATTGTCTTAAATTTTGCGTTTGGTAGCGGATTATTTAGATACATATTCTTAGGTTTTGGTGTTTTTAATGTTTTTAAAAGCTTTTAAGAGCTTTTACGTCCGCTGTAACCCTTGCCAGTCATAGCTATTAACCTCCATACCCTTACGTTTAGCGACCCATACCCTTACGTTTAGCGACCCATACCCTTACGTTTAGCGACCCATACCCTTACGTTTAGCGACCTTATAATTACAATGTATTTGAAGTTGTAATTTAATGATATTATAGTATTTATATCGACCGTCAACGAGCAAGTAAATAATGAGCAAGTTAGTGACTAAACATAATAAATTAATCAGCGCCAGTTACTCGCTTGGCGTACCTGAGCAGCGCATTATCTTCTTGGCCATTGTTGTAGCAAGGGAACAAGAGAAGTTGATTGATGCTAGAGGATTGCTACAAATCCATGCAAGCAGCTACCAAGAACAATTTAAGGTAGAAAAGCATTCAGCTTATAAAGCATTGAAAAGCGCGGCCAAAGGCTTATTTGACGCTCATTTTGAATATGATGATATTCACGAACAGACAGGTAAAGATGCCAATAATTTTATCAGATGGGTACAAAAGATAAGGTATATTAATGCGGCTGGAATGATTGAGTTACAGTTTACAGATGACGTTATACCATTGATAACGAGACTAACCGAGCAGTACACAGAATACGATCTAAAGCAGGTTAGTGAGTTGCAAAGCGAATATGCAATCAGGTTGTATGAGTTGATGATGCAATGGCAGTCTGTTGGTAAAACCAACCAGATAACGATTGATAACTTGCGTAAAAAACTAGGCGTTAAGCCTGAGCAATATAAGCAGATGTGTAATTTTAAAACGAGAGTACTAGATCATGCTGTCAAACAGATTAATGATTATACCGACATAACAGTCAAGTACGATCAGCATAAGACAGGTAAAACTATTACCGCCATATCATTTATATTTAAGAAAAAGCAGATACTTGACCCAGCTAAGAATAAAAAAAGAGATAGTGCCACTCCTGACTTGTTCCATAAAATGACTGATAGCCAAGTAAAAACATTCAGCGCCAAGCTTGCTGCCTTACCTGAACTTGGCAGTAATGCACCTATTGGTAAAAGTACTGCTGAGTTTGCCGCTATTATTGCTAATGATCTTGTAGACGAAAATAAGCAAGCCCAGTATATGCCCTATCTTGCAAAGTTAGGTTATCAACCTAAAAAGCATAAGACATAGCGATATTCTAAAATCACTAGATAATCAGTTTTTGCTTTTTTTGCACTACATATTTTCGTAGTGCTGGGGGTGTGGGGGTTGACCCCTGCCGATGTTTTGATTTTATAAATGTGTGACCGTTAGGGATAAACATTTGTAAAGTCGAAAACTCGCACTTAGTCAGTGGGACTCAACCATCCGTCAATTAACTATATCATAAACTGTTGTTAGGTATTGCCGAAGTTGTTATAGTTGGAATAACTATAATTTTGATGATTTAAGGATATGATATGAGCTTACTTGGTGGTAATGATTTGAAAGAGCAGCAGAAGATTAACGAGCTTGAGCTTAAGATAAATAGGGAGAAACAGAAGTTAGATAAGAAGCTGACACGTCAAAAAATACTACTCGGTGCTTTTTTGGTAGATGCTTTAGAGAAGGATTCTGTACAGGGGCTAAAGGAATATACAGCTGACAACCTATTAAGTTTTCTGACCAGACAGACAGATAAGGATTTAATGGTAGATTTAGTAAAGGGGCTTAGGGGTAGAGTTAATATTGAAAATAATAATGAACCTAAAGCAGACTTTGAATCACTTTAACAATTTGAGAGCTTATATATGTCAAAGCATTTTATTTCACTAATTACGGTATTGGCTCTAATATCAGTTTCAGGTTGTGCTACTACAAATAATATATCTTTAGAGAAAAAAGAACCTAATGCTGGGTTTATGGAGCAATACCAATCGAATATTGCTAATCTTAAGAAATATGATCTTTTTAGTTATAAAGTTGAGACATACGAACCGAGAATTTTGGTTGGTTATTCTGGACGTTTTGAATGGGATAAAAATTGCCTAGAGTTTGTATCAGACGACTCCAATAAAAAATATACTCCAATGTTTCCAATTCAAAGCACTACAATAAACGGTGATGGAACTAGGTTCAACGTGTCAGGAATTAAATTTTCTATTGGTGATAATGTAGTATTGGGGGGATCTTTTACAAAAGCATCAGATAATAAAGTTTCATTATTTACTGAAGGTAATCCCGAGTGCTTGTTAGAGGAAACCATGACTATTATTTAGTCTCAACTTGTATGCCCAAAAAATATATATTCAGCGCAGTCTAAAGGTATGGTTCCCTAGTGAGGACTTGAATTTTTGGCTGTGTGCTATATACGATAGTAGATACAGCCATCAAGATTATGACAGTGTACTTGGTGGTGTACATGAAATTAATACACCAGACCTAACTTCCATACATTTATCTTTCTTCATTCTCGGGCATATATAAATCACCACCACTTTCTATAATTTCGTTACCAATTTTTTGCATATAAAATCAACACTTTCTTCATCTTGCCGATCAAACTCGTAAACAAAATTACCTATAAATTCATTAACTGGATAGTTGTACTTATAAATAACAATACTAATCTCATTCTGAAGGTCAAAAAGGCTTCTGATGATCTCTTTAGCGCTATCGGCATCTAGATTTTCTATAGAAGCTAACCTTTTTTTAATTTCGCTTTCATAGTATCTCAATACAGAATTTATCTCTGATTTACTTTTAGTGTATAAATCTAAAGCCTCTATAAGTGTAAGAATGCGTTCATCCATCATCATCTTCTCTCATTTTAATCATTTACTTATCTTCAGATAACTTATTAGGGTATACCCCAAGGGAACCAGTTGTTTAGCCCCTCAAACCTATTAACAGACTACTTAAAACAGACTGGTATAATGGAACCACTTATAACAGACTGTTTGAATAAAAAAGATGGTTAGTAACCTCTTTTTAGCAAAATTCTATATAACTGTGGTCGCTCCCTCTCCCTTTGGTATCATAATCGCTCTCTAGCGCTCGTTTAAGCATCTTCTAGGCCCTAATTACCCATAAGTACCTAATAACTGTCTTAGCATCCCTAACAAGCCTATAAGACAGTTTGAGTAGCTGCTTAGCAAAACACTTCAACAAACTGAACTTTTACAGTCAATTTGAAATGACAGTTAACTGTAAGGTGCCACTAATCTTGAACCATTCCTAGGAT
>NZ_JAQISM010000044.1:0-4211 GCF_027919975.1 Psychrobacter sp. ANT_H3
GACTCAAAAGAAAAAGAACGTATCAATTCATATTCGCGCTGATGAAGATTTAGCAAATGAGTTTAAGCGCGTATGCGAAACACAGGGTTATTCTCAATCGTTAGTTGCTCGCAAGCTGATAGAGAAATATCTGAAAGATAATAAGCAGCTTGATCTGCTTAAATAGTGATATTCTAAAATGCTTAATGCAGAAACCAAAAGCCCCACTCGCTAGAGTAGGGCTTTTGGTTGACATTGTACGCTTACAAGCGTAATGTCGAATTAGTGTTATCAGCGTGACGCCAATCACCTGTAACGTGTTCAAACCTATCATCACTAGGCTCGATATGACCATTCTAGCACAACTCCGCCCAAAACATATAGTCCCATATATAAACTCCAACACTGCAAAATTCTCAGACGTTAATTCTCGTTTGCATGAAACTGTGTCTGATAAAATAACGGTCGATTCCGACGTTCTTGGCAAGATTACGAAATATGCGTCCACGCCCGTCTTTAGCGGGCTGGGCGCAGATTTCGTAATCTTGCGCTCGAAAGCTTGCTTGAGAGTAAAGCGATTTTTGCTTCAAGATGAAGCTTGCAAATTACTACCGTCTGAGCGCGTCAATAACTGCTTAAAAAAGCGCATTTCAAAAGATAAAGGCGTCATTGTTAAATATAACTCAGTCACAAAAGCGGCTTGCTATAGCAATCTACAGAGCTGTGGTAGCGTTTGGAATTGTCCCGTTTGCGCTGCTAAGATTAGTGAGCAAAGACGTACTGAACTCAAGAAAGGCATAGCTCAGCACCGAAAAAATGGCGGTTATGTCTATCTGTTGACGCTTACAAACTCACATCACTACGGTGACAACTTAGAACAGTTGATGGCAGGTCAGAAAAAAGCACTGAAATATCTTTGGTCTGATCGCAAGACAAAAGAGCATTTTGCAAAAATCGGTAAAATTGGGCATATCACAGCGAGTGAGGTCACGCATGGCAAAAATGGTTTTCATCCTCATTTCCATATTTTGATATTTTCTGACAGAGAGATTGATATTAAAGCCCTGCAGGAATTTATAGCTCATGAGTGGCAGCATTGCTGTAGAAAAGCTAAGCTGAAAGAGCCGAGCTTGGAGCATGGTTGTGATATTACTGATGGCAGTTTTGCTGATAGATATGTTGCAAAATGGGGCATCGAAGAAGAGATGACTAAGGGACACATCAAAAAAGGGCGCGAGGGTGGCTTAACGCCTTTTGACCTACTTAGGCTATCAGAGGCAGGCTGTGAGCGTTCAGGGCGCTTATTTCAGCAGTATGCGGCAGCTTATAAAGGGAAACGTCAGCTCAACTGGTCGAATGGTCTTAAAAAACTACTGTTAGTCGAAGAAGTCACAGATAAAGAAGCTGCTGAGCGTGAAGATGAAGAGAGCGTAGAAGAGCAAGAACTAGCATTAGAGATTTGGCGTTTGATACTTATATACAAAAAACGTGGTGAAGTTTTAAAAGCGATAGAGCTTGATAAACTCGATAGCGCAAATCGTTTTGATATGCTCATAGAAGATTTAGCTCAAAGATATGTTATCGAGTATCAAGATAAGATGATGCGAGATGCTGACATGATAAGTGCTAGAGCTGAATACTTAGAAGAGTCAGCACTAGCATAAAATTCGCATAGTAGTCTTAGTACGCTGCTGATTGTTGATTGTTATATGCTGTCTTGTTTGCTTCACTGATGATAGCTTTTAGCTCGTCTATAACGCTCTGCATTCTGTCTAAGTCTGCTTTCTTAGTGACTTCTCTATTTATATCTTCTAACAGTGTCTTAGCGCGCTGTGTGTCCTTTCTAGCTAGTGATAACATCATACCGCCCGTTATTATTTTTTGTCCGTTTTCTAGTTTTCTTATTCTCTCTTTTGTTCTGTTGAGTTCAGCTTCTTGTTGAGCGAGTTTTTGTTGTAGTGTAAACATTTTTAATACCTTCAAATAAAAATAAAGTACTGCGAAATCATATACTTACTTATCAAACACAGTATCATTATTATTCTGTACTTGCTATTGTAAAGCCTATATTTTTTTATCAACTCCTATGCCTCATTTTGGTTTTTTCACTTTATCGTCTTTTTGATGAAGTGCGAACTTAGGAGTTAAAAATCTAACATCGCTACCGCTTAGTTATTTTTAACTCCTGTTCGTTGGGGAAACCCCAAACCCCAAAAACCAAACAGAAAAAACGGAGCATTTCAAAATGGCAATTTATCACATGAGTGTAAAACCCGTGAGTCGAAGCAAGGGCAGAAGCTCAACTGCGGCGGCGGCTTATCGCGCAGGTTGCGTTATCGAAGATAAGCGGACAGGCTTGGAGCACGACTACACAAAAAAAGAAGGCGTAAAACATACTGAGATAATCACGCCCGAGGGCGTTAATATTCCAACTCGTTCGGATTTATGGAACGCAGCAGAAGCAGCAGAAAAGCGAAAAGATGGATGCACTGCAAGAGAGTATGAAGTCAATTTACCGTATGAGCTAAACGAACAACAACGCACAGAGTTAGCGCAAGACTTTTGCAAACAACTTGCTGAAACTCATGGTATCGCGGTCGATTTATGTATTCATGAACCGACCGACAAGGAAGTCAAAGCAGGTGCAGACGCACGAAATCACCACGCCCATATTTTAACCACGACCCGCAAAATCACAAATGATGGTTTGACTGATAAAGCTGATATAGAAAAATCGGGACGCAAACGAAAAGACGATCTAAAAGCGACGCGCCAACTTTTTGCTGATACTGCAAACAAGCATTTGAAAAAAGCAGGGCTTGAAAATCGTATAGACAGCAGGAGCTTGAAAGATCAGGGCAGCAGCTTAAAACCTACAATCAAGATGGGTAAAATCGCTACGCAGATGGAGCGCGACCCAACGTATACTCCAATAGGTAAAGCACCACGCCCCAAATATAAAACCAAAAAAGGCGATATTAATCGCGCAATTCGTGCTGATAATAAAGAGATACAAAGACTAGAAACTGAGATTGCTGACACTAAAGCTCTCTTAGAGAAAGAAGCTAAACTTATAAAAACTGACGTACCTATCGTCAAAATAGGAGCGTTTGCAAATGATATTTTTATTGGTTTACACAAAGAGCATGACGACATTTTAAACTTTGATAAAGACAAGCAAGCGCAGCGCATTAAAGACACGCGAGAGAATTTCTTGACGATGACTGACAAGCTAACAGATATGTTAGATAAAAATTTAGACAGCTCAAAACTTAGTGCTGATGAATTGAGTGATGTTAAGACAGCTTTAGAGTCAGTTTTTAAACTCACTTCGAATGTTGATAATGCTGCATCGTTTTCTGATTACAATTCTGCTAGAGCAAGTCAAGAGTCGCTTTCAGCTATTCAAGATAGTTATTCAAAATGTCAGCAACAGATAGAAAGAATTGAGCAGCCGCGAAAAATGTTAGCTGATGAGAGTCTGCAAGTCAGGCGACCATAGCTAGCTCGATTTTTGAGACTGTGCATCTTTTCGCGCAGTTTCAAAAATGAGCAGACAAGCGTTAGCGCGTCAGTCAATTAATTAATTAATTAGAAGCTTTGCTGCTTATAATGCTTCGTTATGTGATAAGTGTGCTGTCTAAAAAACAGAAAAATCAGCTACACTTGCTTACATAAATGTAGCCCACCATTTAACATATATGGTTGAATAGTGGGCTACATTCTTTTATAATAGAGCTATACTAAAAACAGTATTTAACGCAAGAGAGCTTGTTATGAGAAACGATATAGAGCACACAGTAGAGCGCAAGAACGGTAAAACAGTGCTGAAAGTTGGCGAATATAATGTGAGTTGGAGCACTGCAGACGATGCAGATTTAGAACAAGAATACATCGACGAATATCTCGATATGCAAAGACGTGAATTATTCTATAACTCGCAATCGTTTATTGATGAATTTAACAAGCACTTAGAAACGGCTATCTTAGCAACGCGTGGCGGAAACAGTGCAGCTGGGACAATCGCTGATGCGTTGTTAAGTCTTTATAACGGCAATCATTACAAAGCTAATCTTTCAGGTTGGTACAACTTAGACAGTACGAACAGAGCAGCGTTATTGTTTGTACTAGAACATCAGACTGCGAACAACAGAAAAGACATAGATTTGTACTTGCCGCAGTATCAAGCTGATTTTGATCGCATGAAAAAAGAGAGAAGTTCTGATGACTAA
>NZ_JAQISM010000040.1:0-6059 GCF_027919975.1 Psychrobacter sp. ANT_H3
TAATCTTGAACCATTCCTAGCATGTGATAATTTCTGATCCTAAATTTATCAAAAAAATAAGCTTAGCAAATCTCTTAAATTGTCTTAAATTTTATGCTTAATAACGGATTATTTAACTGTGTGATTTTAGGTTTTTATGTTTTTAAGGTTTTTAAGAGCTTTTAAGAGCTTTTACGTCCGCTACAGCCCTTGCCAGTTGTGGCTTTCACAGCCCATACCACTACGTCTATCGACCCATACCACTACGTCTATCGACCCATACCACTACGTCTATCGACCCATACCACTACGTCTATCGACCTTATCACTACAGTATGTTGAAGTTTGTATTGGAATAGGTTTACAATACTTAGGATTTCTACCAATGAGTGAGAATAATGGATAACTGCAAGCTAGTGACAAAAGACAATAAATTAATCAGTGCCAGTTACTCGCTTGGTATACCTGAGCAGCGTATTATCTTTTTGGCTATCGTTGCAGCAAGGGCACAAGATAAGTTGATTGATGCTAGAGGTGTACTGCAAATCCATGCAAGTAGCTATCAAGAACAATTCAAGGTGGAAAAGCATACTTCATACGATGCGCTAAAAAGTGCGACTAGGGGTTTATTTGATGCTTACTTTGAATATGACGATATTCACAAGCAGACAGGAAAACCAGTACATCACCTCGTTAATTGGGTGCAAAAGATAAGTTATATTGACACAGCGGGTATGATTGAATTGCAGTTCACCGATGATGTTATCCCACTGATAACAAGACTTAGCGAACAATACACAGAATACGATCTCAAGCAGGTTAGCGAGTTGCAGAGCGAGTACGCAATAAGACTTTACGAATTAATTATGCAATGGAAGTCAGTTGGCAAGACCAACAAGATAGCGACTGACGACTTGCGTAAAAAGCTAGGGGTTAAGCCTGATCAGTACAAAGAAATGCACAATTTCAAGGCTAGAGTTTTAGATCATGCAAAGAAACAAATTAATGAGCATACTGACATAACAGCCGATTATGTTCAGCACAAAACCGGCAGGGTAATAACTGGCTTTACCTTCACATTTAAACAAAAGAAAGCACCTGAGCCGATAGCCAAAGATAATGTCTATATCAAAATGACGGCTGACCAGTTAGGCACGTTCAGTAAAAAATTAGCTGCATTACCTGAGCTTGGTAGTAATGCACCTATTGGTAAAAGTACTGATGAATTTGCCGCTATTATTGCTAGCGACCTAGCAGATGAAAATAAGCAAATGAGATATATACCTTATCTCGAAAAGCTAGGTTATAAATATAAAAAGTGTAAGATATAGCGCTATTTTAAGGTAGTTAGATAGTCAGATTTTTTCTTTTTTAACACTATATCTTTTCTTAGTGTTGGGGGTGTGGGGGCGTGCCCCTGCCGATGTTTTGATTTTATAAATGTGTGACCGACAGGGATAAACATTTGTAAAGTCGAAAACTCGCACTTAGTCAGTGGGACGTAACCATACGTCAAATAACTATATCATAAACTGTTGTTAGGTATTGGCAAAGTTGCTATAGTCAGGTGAGTAAAAAAAATTAATAATTTAAGGATATGATATGAGCTTACTAGGTGGTAATGATTTAAAAGAACAGCAGAAGATTAATGAGCTTGAGCTTAAAATAAATAGAGAGAAGCAGAAACTAGATAAGAAGCTGACACGGCAAAAAATTCTACTGGGTGCTTTTCTTGTGGACGCTTTAGAGAAAGGTTCAGTAGATGGCTTAAAAGAATATACAGCCGATAACCTATTGAGTTTCCTGACCAGACAGGCGGATAAGGATTTAATGGCAGATTTGGTAAAGGGGCTTAGGGGTAGAGCTGATATTAAAAATAACAATGGACATAAAGCAGACTCTGAATTAGTTTAACAATTTGAGGTCTTATATATGTCAAAGCATTTTATTTCACTAATTATGGTATTGGCATCAATGATTTGAGTACTCATTTAGTAATTTAATAGCGATTATAGTAACGTGATACTATCTATAATTTCTGTAAATCAATACCCATAACCTAAGAACTCAAGGAATAGCTACATTAATATAGGCTTTTATAGGAGCTTATTAATAAAAAGTATTTTAGGTAGAAGTATGCTAAATAACTATTTAGAAGATATACAGATAATAAAGAAAGGTATCAAAATAGCTAGAGTTAACTATAAAAATTTGCCAATCCATTTTCTGTTAATCACCCTAACCATATTAACTATCTCTTTGCTATCTGCATTCATTCCTTTAGTGCTTAAGAAAATTGTTGATAGTGCTGATGCAAGCCAACTCTTTGCGCATCCTTTAAGTTATCTTTTAGCACTTGCAATACTTTATGGGTTAATGTGGACGGCAAATGAGGCATCAGATTGGATAAAAGGTGCTTTTACAAGTTTCTTCCTTGCGAGTATTGAAAGTTCTCTTTATAAGTTTTTTACCAACAAGCTATTTAGAACTAAATATCAATATCAAGAAAAAATAGATAATGGGACGTTTGTTGCAGAGGTTGACAGGGCTGGTTCTTCTGTAGGTCAGGTGATATATATTATTTTTTGGTCGATGATTCCAGTATTAGTACAGTTTTTAGTAGCTTTTGCAGTAATAGCAAAAAGCGTTAGTATAGGATTATCCATATTTATTAATGTATTCCTGATAGCTTCTTTTTTTGTAGCACTGAAGCTTGCTAGTCAAACGCAAAAAATTTATCCTCTTATATTTTCTGCTAGAAATATGATGATGTCCCATGCAGTTGATAAGCTAAGTTTTCTATTTGAAATTAAGACCAATAATACCTATAAGCATGAGCTGAATATTTTAGCTGACGTTAGTGAAACCTTTGTTTCCAAAATATTCAAAGCTAACTTACTCTCTGCAAAGCTGATGTTAATTCAGGTCGTATTTATTGGTTCTTTGCTCATTATCTCTAACATATATCTTGTCATTAAAATATCTGGATCCGAGTTAACAGCTGGTGATTTTGTTCTAATATCAGGTTATATCATTCAATTATCAGCTCCTATTATTATGCTATCTCAATTGTTAATCCAACTAAAAGGTGATGTTATTGCTATTTCTGATGTCTACAAATATCTAGATTTACCAGAAGATAGGGGTATGGATAATACGTTAAAAGCTGACTTTACTAAGTCTGTCTATTCAATGAATAATTTGAAGATAGGCGCTACGGGTAAGCTGGTAACTTTGGATATTAAAGAAGGGTATTGGTATAGCATCATAGGGGAAAGCGGTAGTGGTAAATCAACTTTTATAAAATTGCTTTTGAACCTTGCTGATACACAGTTTGATCATTTTGAGTTTGGTGGCTATAGCATGAGTGCTATTAATTGTGAATTTGTATTGTCCCAAGTAGCAGTAGTCAATCAAAAACCCTTATTATTTAAAGGTTCATTGTTAGATAATTTAAACTACGGTAATCCGCTCTTACCTGCTCGTAATACACTTATCTCTATGCTGAACACACTTAATTTAACGAACTTTATTCCTTTTCTGAAAACAGAGTCGACTGATTGGTTAAATCAAGCTTCTGGCGGTGAGTTACAGAGACTTTCTATATTGAGAGCCTACTTAAGAAGAAAACCAGTGGTTATCTTAGACGAGCCTACTGCATCTCTTGATGAGAAGAACGCGCTGGCAGTAATTGGATTTATAAAAGAAAACTTCACTACTGTTATTATAATTACTCATGACAATAAAGCCCTAAGATACACTGATTATTTAATGGACTTAAGCGCTGTTCAGCCAAGTTTTAATCGTTACCTTTCTTGAATTAACTATACCTATGACCAACCAATCAGGTGCTTTCACTGGTTCGGTTCCCTAGTGAGGACTAGAACCTTAGGCTGTAGGCTAATGATATTGGTATATTGAGTTATTTAGGTAGTCGCGGTGTACTTCATGGTGTATAGAAAGTTAGTTTTTCGAGCTAATAAAGCCATTTTGACAAAATTTAAGAAGTATTTTAGAAAACTAGATAGTTACACAGAATTTAGGGTAGTCTCAAAATGAAAGTTATAACTAATGGTTCTTTAACATCTTCTAATTCCTTTGGTGAAAAATAAGATTCCATTTTATGCTTAACTCTCAACTTTTTTTCGCTAAATCATTTATTTTACGAAGGTTAGACTTTCAATATTAAACTTACAATTCTTGTAATACAGCCATTCCAATAGGCTTAAGAAGTTGAGAGTGGCATTTCTTGCATAGAATTATTTTGTATTAAATAAAATAACTAAAGGTTTGGCTCGTGAAGACCTCAATAAGAAAACTGTATGTAATTAGCTTAAGTGCATTAATTACTGTGGCTTGTTCCAGTCAAAGTGAATCAGAAGGGATGCTAATTATAAATAACAAAACCTCCGAAGATATAACTAAGGTTAATTTAACTTATAAAACCACTAATAAATCAGAAAATATAGGTAATTTATCTCCTAATCAATCATTTAAGTATCCTATAAAATATTCTGACACCGAAGACTCTATAGTAATTACATATACTGATAGTAATAATACAGTGCATAAGGATGTAGCTGTTCCTTATTTCGGTAAATATGATAAGAAAAATTATAGTTATAATATCAAGTAGTTTAAGTATTATTAATATTTAGAGTGTACGGCATTGACGGTATAGGTTAAATTGACACTACAAGACAGCACTTTAACCAATTTCAACAGCAACATCCCCAAATATATTTAATATAAATTAAGCATGAGATATAAAAATGCACGCCTTTGATATTATCATACCCCAATATACAGGTATCGCTGAAGATGATGATAGCCACGACCATGATGTATTTTGTTATTTAGGAAATTTAGAAGGCAACGGACAAATATTACCCCGTAACCATCATTTAGCTGTTAGCCAAAATGATATTACTCGCGTGACTGTGGTGTGTCCTGAAATGGATGCCCTTGACCGTAAAAATATGAACAGCTATGCCCAAGAAATGCACAATAAAATCGAACAGTTAGCAGGTAAACCCATTCAAACCTTGTATATCGGAGAAGACCATGACTATCCTCTTCCCCGTTATGCCGTACCAACGCAATCTGAATTTTACATGTTGCGTTGGGGCTGGAGTTCGCCTTTACTAGATGGAGTAACCTTACAAGGCATTCCTCTATATAAAATCCCATATACCCAACCTGATCACCCTTGTTATGATAATGTGTGGTCATGGTATCGTCAGGCTGAAGCGTTATATCGTTTGTGGCTTGGTTCTCAACCAGTAAGTGAAGCCTTTGCCTTAGAGCAAATGCAAAATCCCAATTCTGAGCATAGCAAAATAGGTCGAGAATTGTGCCGTATCATTGAACAAAGCACAGGTGTACCCACCTATTATTTTCTAATGAATTACCGTGATTGGACACAGGCAGAAGATATGGAACAAAAATGTCCACTGACAGGGCAGGATTGGCTATTGCCTGCCAATACCTATCACTATATTGATTTTAAATGCGATGAGAGTCGTTTGGTGAGTGAGTTGAGTCAAAATTGGTCGGATGAAAGCGAGGACTGACCGAATGAAAAATTATTTGTGGTAAGCTCATAAAGCCTATCAAGCATAGAGATAAAAATAACACCCAAACTATCTGTAACCAACCGTGAATCGTCTCGATATTTTCGGAGAGTGTTTTACTGGAATCAGGTACAGGACAAGTTTATTTTCAGTATACCCCAAGGGAACCAGTTATTTAGCCCCTCAAACCTATTAACAGACTACTTAAAACAGACTGGCATAATGGAACCACTTATAACAGACTGTTTGAATAAAAAAGATGGTTATTAACCTCTTTTTAGCAAAATTCTATATAACTGTGGTCGTTTCCTCTCCCTTTGCTATCATAATCGCTCTCTAGCGCTCGTTTAAGCATCTTCTAGGCTCTAATTACCCATAAGTACCTAATAACTGTCTTAGCATGCCTAGCAAGCCTATAAGACAGTTTAAGTAGCTGCTTAGCAAAACACTTCAACAAACTGAACTTTTACAGTCAATTTGAAATGACAGTTAACTGTAAGGTGCCAC
>NZ_JAQISM010000037.1:0-6238 GCF_027919975.1 Psychrobacter sp. ANT_H3
CATTTATTATTATTATTTTGCTTTTTCTTTAGTTAATTAAAACAAAAATATATTTTTTACTTTTAAAGACTTTTAAAGACTTTTAGACACTCTATAAGCCTTGGTATTAAAGGCTTATAGAGTTTATAAAGCTACAACTATCATAGATAAAGCTACGTTAATCATAGATAAAGCTACGTTAATCATAATTAGAAGCTACAACTATCATAGATTATGCTACAATAAAATTATTGTAGCATAATGAGGTTTTTATGAGTTCTTTAATTGATCCATATCAAAAAAAATACCCTGAAAATTGGGTTGTCATGCAAAACAGGATTGAACAATGCTTTCACAAGATGACGTTAGATGAGAAACGGCTGCTTATACTTGCTAGTCCAACAGCTAGAATGATTGATGCGTCTGAAAAAGATGCTATTGAAATTACTGCTGAGCAATTTGCTAATGAGTGTAGTATTAAGGTTAGTTCAGCATATAAGCAGCTGGAAGTAGCTAGTAAGAACCTATTGAATCGTTCTTTTTCTTATATAAATGAACGAGGGAAACGTGTTGGTGTTACTTGGGTTATAAGAGCAGTATATGAGGATGGATATATTTCAGTATGTTTTCCCGATGAAGTATTAATTATGCTCAAAGCATTTGATGCATCAAATCCTTTTACTAAATATAAAAAAGAGAATGTATTACTGTTGAAAGGAGAGTATTCAATTGATCTATATCATATAGCGAAAAAATATGAAGGTATGACTACATTTCAGATGACATTAGAAGATTATAAGCTGGAACTAGGGTTGCCAAAGTCCTATAACCGCATAAACAACTTAAAAGCTCGTGCATTAGAGCCAGCAATTGATGAGATTAACGAAAAAACAGACATAAATATTACTTATGAGAACGTCAAACGGGGTCGTACTGTCACTGGCTTAAAGTTTACTGTGAAGCCCAAAGCCAAGCCTAAAAAAACCTTAGAAGAAAAACGTGATCCACATACAGCCGATATGTTTACCGTTGATGGTTTAAATGATAAACAGCTAGGTCGTATTGTTCGAAACCCTACTTTCATGGCTGACTATAATCATTTAGTAAGCCCAAATAGCCTAGCTGGACAGTCGCAGCAGGGATGGGAATTTGAGATGATTAACCGTCTTAAAAAAGACGCTTCACAGTTTAAGAAACGTCCGATTAAAGATTATTTAAGCTATTAAGAAAATAAGTCGCCCTTATCTTGATGCTTTAACTCTTCATAGCGAGCTATTAATAATTCATTGACCTCTTCGTATTCGCTTTTCCGCATAAGCCGTATAATCTGATGCTCTTCAATCGTTTGGATCCCTAAATTATATTTTATTTGGTCAAAACTCTCATTTAATAAAAAAATATTAGCTTCTATTTTTCTTATTTTCTTATTTATATCTGTTTTAGATTGGTTTAAGACTATTAAATATCTGTCATACTTCAAAATAGATTTTGAGGCATGCATGCTCCCACCTGTTAGATCCGACTGGACTAAAACAACACCAGCTGATAAACCAGCTTGGATACGGTCTCTTTCTACAAATTGGGATCTGTGAGGTTTATTATCATATGGATATTCAGAGATTAATAAGCCATCAGTTGATAGAACTTCATTAACAAGATCCACATTCTCAGCTGGATATATCTTATTAAGGTTATTTCCATAAACAACTATAGTCTTCCCACTATTTTTTATGCAGCTACTATGCGCAATAGTATCTATTCCAAGAGCGAGTCCACTTACCACTACCCAGTCTTGTTCAGTAAACCATTTAGTTACACGTTCACAGATTATCTTTCCATCATCACTGGGCTCACGAGTGCCGATAATGGCTATACATGGTTTGTTTAGCAGTTCAATATTGCCACGACAATATAAAAATGCTGGAGCATCTTTGGTGTTGAATAATAACTTAGAGTACGCTTCGTCCTGCTGAGAAATAATAAAATCGTCAGCCTCCTCAGCAATAGATACCATCTTATCAGCCCAACTAATATATTCCTTAAGTATTTCAGTTGAGGTTACTCTAGGAATGCTCCCAAAATATTTAGAAGCTAGGTCTTGTAAAGGTAAATCCCAATCTGTGATTTGACTTGCAATGGTGTTGAGACTAGCCTTTCCTACAAAGGGTATTTTAGATATTACCAATAGCTTATATGTTTTTTCAGATATCATTCAATCAACTAACCTTTTCAGTATGTGAACAATCGTTTTTTGAATCTCTGTATCCTGAGCACCCTAAGAAAACACTTTTATCTCTTGGATTGAAACGCTTAAACATTGGGCGTCCGCACTTTGAGCAATCCTTTTCTTTTATATTTTCAATAAAATGATTCTCATATGTACCGTTTATATCTTTTTTAGGGCAATACCAGAATTGACCTCCAGTATTCTTGACCGTGTTTATCTTAAGCTTAGTGTGACATACGGGACATGTTTTATCTTCAGGGAGGCTTACTGTTTTAGCTATGCATAACCCATATACGTTCTTTGCACCGTAAGACTTTAAAGTCTTTATAGCGCTAGATAAAGTAGCCCCTGAGGTGCTCACATCATCAATCACTATAACATTTGCTTCTCTTATTTTAGAGGCATGCAGATTAGTAATTTTAAGAGCTTTATCAATTTGGTTATATCGTTCAAAGCGATTTAAGGTCTTAGTTGGAACGGAATTATCTTCAAAATAAAAAAGGTCTTGAAGAAACATTTTGTCTGCTTCATTCGATGCGCCCTGTATATTAGACAACATATTCTCTAAACGTTTAACTTTCCCTTTTTTTGCTGGTATCACAGTAATTATATCGAAATCTATCTTCTTAAATATCTCAAGCCCCCCTATAAATTGTCTAAAAATAGTTGCCCAGTGCGAAGGGACTTTATAATTAGCATCAGATACCATTTTCTCTGATATTTGTTTTGTTAATGCATGGTTATTATGAAGCTTCGCCGACGCTTCAGAACTTAATGGGAAGTACCGTCCAAAGCTAAAAATTACGGCGTCTTTATGGTAATAAACTAGCTTAGATGCCTCATCAAGGGGTAGTACGTTTGTTTTTTTACCTTCCGAACTCAAGTCGATACTACATTTTTCTGCTGTTAACTCAAATTTATGCAAACCTTCTCTTGAAGCATCCACCAAATTTTGAGTTGAGAGAACACCGAAAGGCATATATGAGATGGGTTCTTTACTAGTAGTCCACCTTCCAATAATGGGAACAACACCCGCTCTATAAGCAGCAATTACATCATTTTTATCATCGCCGATATATATAATATTTTGTGCACTGCCTAATTTCATTGCCTCCAATGCTAATAGTATTCCTTTTGGGCTAGGCTTAATTTCATCTACAACATCATTATAAGAGATAATCACATCAAAAGAATTTTGAATACCTAGATGTTCCAATAAGCAATCTACATACCAGCGTGGCGAATTGGTAACGATGGCTACTGGTATCTGATTATGACAAAGATCATTTAATAAAAAACCTATACCATCAAACATCTTAAATTCTTGTTCTCTTAAATACTGCTCCAAACCTCTTGTATCGTGCTTCGTTCTAAATACCTGAAAACCATCTGTTGGGGCTATAGTATTGTCAAAATCAAAAATAACTGCTTGTAGCTTGTTACCATTTGGCATTTGCTATCATCCTGAGAATTTTATATTTATAAGTGTTTTTTTGGTTCAATCTTCAAAATCTAAGGCTTCACGATAGACAGACCATCCAAATGGCAGTATTTCTACGAGTGTAGCCGTTTTCAAGAAATGACATATCCATATGTAAGCCCAGCTATTCATCATCGTATCTTCCTATCTAGTGATTTAAGAAAACATCTCGCCTTAACATTAGTCTATCCTAACTTATTTAGCACAACAAATTGATTAATAAGTTAGATTTAGATGAATTTTTCATTAAGCTTTTTAGCCCTCTGCAAGAGTCCTCGAAGAGCGCAGTTTCGAGAAATGACATAAACCGTACTTCGTGTGGTATTATTTCATTGTCTCAAACCGCGTTGGGGAAACCCCAAACCCCAAAAACCCGAGGTGTAAAAATGGCGATATTCAGAGCCGAAACCAAATCGATCAGTCGTGGACAAGGGCATAATTTAGCGGCGGCAATCTCATATCGTGCCGGTATAAAATTGACCGATAACAACAAACTAAATCCCGAAGCAAGGTCTTACGATTACACCAAAAAAACCGATGTGGTTCACAGTGAAATAATTCTGCCTAACCAGTTGCGTGAGCAGTTGGCAGCGCGTGGTATCGAATTGGACTTTCAGAGTATCGCTGATTTGGTTGAGATTGGAGAAACCACCAAGCGCGGCAAGATGAAAAACAGTGCGCGTCTTGCGCGTGAATGGGTATTGTGCGGTGTGCCTGAGCTGACACGCGCTGAAAATATAGAGCTGTTTGAGAAGTTTGCCCAGCAGCAGAGCGAGGAACAAGGCGTTCTCAGCATGGTTTTTGTCCATGATCCTACCGCCGGTGACGACATGGCAAACACCAAGGCAGCAGCGGAGGGCAAAAATATGGCTGCCCCTGATCCGCGAAACATTCACGCCCACATACTACTACTGACCCGAAAGCTAGACGTATCGAGAGATAACAAGCTATCGCTCGGCAAAAAATCAGACAGTGAAGTCTCTAACGATGAGCGTACACGCCCAGTCGTACCAAAAGAACTCATTGGTGAAGTCGATCCTGAGACAGGTGAAAAAATCCAGCAGGGGCGCGGATTATGCTCAAACAGCGAATGGCTTAAAAATACCCGTAAACAATGGGCAGACATTCTTAATGAGCGACTGGCACAGAAAGGGGTTCAGCCAGTCTCTCATAAGAGTTACAGAGATTTAGGGCTAACATTCAAGCCGACCAAACACCTAGGCAAAGACGCGAGTATCTTAGAGCGTATGGGCATACAAACAGAAATAGGAATACATAATGAGTCAGTCAGCAGATACAACCACAACCAAATTAGGCTTGCAGCAGACCGCCTTGCTTTTAGAGCAGAACCAAGAGTTGATGACAGTAAACGATGGATTGACTCGATCAATAGCGGACATGTTCGAGCACAACACCGAATTGAGAGAAGTAAACGACAACTTGATAGCGGAAAACAAGACGTTGAAAGAGCAGTTGCAGCAGGCACAGAAACTAGCAGAGTCGCTGAATCAAACTCAAAAAACATTGACTGGGCGATTAAACGAACTGGACAAGTCGACCAGATCATTAATCACAACGAACACCGAGCAACAAAAACTGCTGAGCAAGAAAGACAAGTTGATAGCCTCATTGCAAAACACACTAGAACAACAGCCTCAATCAGCCCCAGCCCCTTCGATGACAACGCACGACGAGCAAGAGCTGCTAGCATCGCTAAAGAACAGGGACAATTTGATACAGCAGCAGAAAAATACGATACAAGAACGAGATACTACAGTGGAAGAATTGAGAGCGTTAATAAGGAACTTAGACGTATAAGACTGGGCTATGCACAGAAATTCTTTGATCGTCATAAAGAAGATAATAGGCTCAGACCTGGTTGGCGCGAAAGCTCAGACGACTACCCCAACAAGTATGACTATCGTCAAAGCGACTTACTTGATGCTTTTGCTGAGAAATCTAAGTTGAATAAAGCCAGTGGCGAAGATCATCGGGCTTACCAGAAAAGGTTATGTGATACGTTTGATTCTCCGTTTTTCACAGAGAACAAGCCGATCATGGACTTACTACGTGAGCCAAAGGCAGAGCGTGACCAGTACGATGCGATCAAAACCCACTATGACACTTTCATCAAAAACCTAGATGAGCAGCGCAAAGCTATTGATGATAAGAAAAAATATGCTTTAGGTGATATTGGACAGGTCAGCAGAATGACCGCTGAGAGCTTGTCAGCATCTAGTTATATCAACGCATTGGATAATTACATCAACAACGAGGCAACAGCAGATCAGAATAGAACCTTAGCAATCAGACATCGAGCTAGTACGATTAATCGGACTTGTGAGCAATTTAAGCATGGGATGATAGGTTTAAGCAACATCCGAGAAGCTGATAAGCGTCAAAAGCACTCAGAGGCTCTACAAGCATCTTTAAATACTTTTATGTCCAGTTATGGCAACGAGCTGTCTACCGATCAACAGAAGGCTATAGACAGCGGTTTGAGTGCTATTAAACAACCAGTTCAATCTAATACTATGGGGTATAGACGTTAG
>NZ_JAQISM010000034.1:0-6530 GCF_027919975.1 Psychrobacter sp. ANT_H3
CTTTATTTTGGGTCACAGTTAGTGCAAACAATGTGAAGTAGATACAACCTTTTAAAGCGATGTATGCCTTAAACTACGTGGCTTACAAGGAAATTACTAATTGACGTGACGATAATGAAAGCGTAAACTCAAGTGCTAGAAACGACTAACCCCCAAAGCCGGCCAGCCTCAGGGGTTAGATGAATTTTAATCTGTGTCAGCAGATATAAAACCCATTTTTCGATACGGACATTTTATATCAGCAGGCGCACCAACACAAGTGTGCGTGATGTTAATACTACCGGAAATATACGAAACACTCCCCCATAAGCCCTATTGCACCGATGATTTGGGTAATCTCGTCATTCGTCCTAGGCAAACTGCCGTCAAAATGCGGTACATCCAGCACAACCCCCCTTGCATGACCCACTTCATTTGCTTAGACATTGACCATAAGCATGGCGCAATGCGTTGGGCGGAAGAATATTTACCACCACCACGGTGGACAAGCCAAAACCCTACAAACGGACACGCTCACATCGTCTATGAGCTAAAAACACCTGTCTGTACCAGCGAACATGGCAGCCGTAAAGCCTTAGATTATCTCGCTAAGGTACAAGCAGGGTTGGTCAGAGAGACAAGAGCAGACGTCGGATATACCAACTTTATTACTAAAAACCCTATGCACGAGCATTGGCGTACCGAAGTATGGACAAAAGAAGCTTACGAGCTAAATTATCTAGCGGATTTTGTTGATCTCAGACCTTTAACGACGACCGAAAAGGAATATGGGCTTGGAAGGAACTGCACTCTGTTCGATACTGTTCGTCATTGGGCGTATTCTGCGATTAGAGAGCATCGAGGGAAGACTTGGGAGCAATGGTATAACTCAGTGATTAAACATGCTCAAAGCGTAAATAGGATGTTTTCAGACCCATTACCGTACTCAGAAATCAAAGCGACTGCCAAAAGCATTGCTAAATACTGCTGGAAGCATGATGCCTACCACTATAACGAGTTTATCTATCGTCAAGCACTTAAGGGTAGTAAAGGCGGTAAGGTATCTAAACGTAAGCCTGTAGCTACGTCAGAGCAATCCATGAAGCCTTGGGAAGACTTAGGTATTTCGAGAAGAACTTATTATAATCATAAGAAACTAGGTAAGCTTTAAAAAGTTGCACTGGATAAGCCTAAATCAGATAACAGCCTTCTTGGGACTACTTCTGCCTTTCTTTACTGTTATCTTTCCTAGCTTGCTTAGGCTATTTCAGCGCTCTTATCTTCTGAAGGTTTCTCTTATCATAGTTTCTTGTAGTTTCTACAGCTTGCTTGGTGCCCATTGTCGCATGCTCTTCTAAAGTAGCTCTTTGCAATCGTATTATTTTGGCTTACGCCCTGCCCTTTATGGTACATCACGCCTAAATTAAATTGAGCAGATGCATTGCCTTGGTCAGCGGCCTTTTTATACCATTCGGCCGCCTTTTCATAGCTTAGAGGGACGCCTTCGCCTTTCAAATATCTTGATCCTATGTTTAATTCATTTGTGCCGTTACTTTGGTTAATTGTTTTTTTAGGAAGTCGAGTTGTTGTGGGCTTATGCGTATTAGGAATCTTGCCTTCTCTATGCAGTGTGGAAAGGCTTTCTCTCGCGAGGTCGTTACCTTGGTCAGCCGCCTTTTTATACCATTCGGCCGCCTTTTCATAGCTTAGAGGGACGCCTTTGCCGTATTCGTACCTTAAGCCTAGAGCACCTTGAGCAAAACTATCACCTTGGTCAGCGGCCTTTTTATACCATTCGGCAGCTTTTTTACTATCCTTATCGACGCCTTTTCCGTCTTCATACATCCTAGCTAGGTTAATTTGGGCGTAAGTATTACCTTGATCGGCCGCCTTTTTAAACCATTTGAAAGCTTCATAATATGATTGTGGAGCACCTTTTCCTTCTGAGTACCTATTACCTAATCTATTTTGAGCATCAGCCATACCTTGATTTGCAGCTGTTCTGTACCAGTGCGTAGCTTCAGAGTCTGATTTAGGAGTTCCTTCACCTTCTGAATACATACTAGCCACAAGGTACTGCGAATTAATACTACCTTGATTAGCAGCTTTTTTATACCACTTGAAAGCTTCAGAGTTTGACTGTCTAACCCCTTCGCCTTTTAAATACATTGAGCCTAAGTTATGTTGAGCAGTAGAATTATCTTGATCAGCGGCTTTTTTAAACCATTTGAAAGCTTCGGAGAGTGACTGTGGAACTCCTTCACCTTCTAAATACATTGAGCCTACCGACAATTGGCCGTAAGCGTGACCTAGTTCAGCAGCTTTTTTATACCACTTGAAAGCTTCAGAAAACGACTGAGCAACACCATTACCCTTATAATACATTGCAGCTAGGTTAAGATAGGCCGCAGTGGCAGCAGCAGTATCGGCATTGATAGCAGATTCAGACTCTGTGTACTCTCGTTCAGCGACTTTCTTATACCATTTGAAAGCTTCGTTGTACGATTGAGGAACAATCTTTCCTTCTTCATACATTGTTCCTAATTTAACATAGGCAATACTAAAACCTTGATCGGCAGATTTCTTGATCCATCTGAAAGCTTCAGTATCTGATTGAGGGACACCTCTGCCGTCTTCGTACTTCATTGCCAAGGTTGCCTGAGCGTCAGCATAACCTTGTTCAGCAGATTTTTTAACCCATTTGAAAGATTCAGAATATGATTGAGAGACACCTTTACCTTCATCATACATTCCACCTAGCTTATTCTGAGCAGCAGCATCCCCTTGTTCAGCTAATTGCTTAGTTTTAAAAAAAACCTCTGCATCAAGAACATTATTTGCAATTTCAGCGTATGAATATATAGGTAAGCCACATAACAATAATATAATAAGACTGGATAGAAACTGTTTCATAATTGCCAATTTTTTAGAGGAGGGTTAGTGTTTGAATGCAGCTACAATCAGCTTGCTATGGAAGTCGAGTAAAGTTATATTTTTGCTATAAATCATGTCCTCAAATAGTTTAACTACATTGACTGACTGCTGATTCAACAGCTGATACATACACTCCAAAATCTTGTTCTTCCATATTTTTCGTGCTCCAATCACTACCTATCGAACTAGAAAGTATCGGATCCATTACATCAAATTGACAACTACAAAAACTCTCGTCAGATGTTTCTATGCAAGACTGTACATAGCTTTGCTTTTCTGCTGAGTAAGCTTTAGAAGTTGAGATTTCAAGTGTAGATGTTGGATTATCTTGGACTTCAAGTTTAGATGTTGCCCTATCTTCATAAGTGGCTGTCTCATTAGAAGGCGAGCAAGCGATTAAGAAAAATATTGGAGTAAATAAAAATAGCAACTTCATTTTCATGAATCGTATCCCAGATTGGTTTTATGTAAAGGGAGATGATTTTAATATAATGATCTTCATATATTAAACAGGAAAACAACCTTAACTTAACAGCAACTTTTTAGCAATAAAAGTTAGGGTGTGTACTTTCTTTTTTTAATATATAACAGCCTAAAGAAGCATATTATGATATATATATTTAATATTATATTTTTTAGCCAGCATATACCGTGGGTACAATATCCACTCCGTTACTATTGACCCAAGGCATGCCGGTAAGGGGAAACCCCTTAACCCCAACCCCTCACAAAAAGCCGTGAGGGGTAAAAAACAACAGCTAGATTGAGGTTGAAATGGCAAGAACAAAGTGGCTAAAAATCAGAGTGTCTGACGATGAGATAGTAGACATTAAAAAGCGTGCAGGCAGACATGATATGTCAACCTATGCTCGCGGATTGATACTTGATCAGCCGGTAGCCGCGCCTGAACCTAAGACCAAAAAAATCGTCCATAGCGCCGACCCTGAATTGGTGCGAGCCATTAATCGCATTGGCATCAACATCAATCAAATAGCCAAGCAAACCAACATGGGGCAAGAAGTCGGTAACGCCGTATTGATCGCCTTACTGGAGTTGCAGACCACGCTAGACAAAGCACTAGCATCGAGCGTGCTCAATGATCGTTAAATTCTTCACTAATGGCACAGGTGGCAGTAAAGGCGTGTTTGATTACTTGCTCAAAGACAAAGAGCAGCCAGACGGTAAACGTATTGGTGCCGAAGTATTGAGGGGTGACATAGACAACCAAGCCTTGCTCATTGACAGCCTAGACTTCAAGCAAAAATATACTAGTGGCTGCTTATCGTTTACCGAAACCGCCAACCAAGTAACCCAAGAACAAAAAAACGCTTTAATGGACGGCTTTGAGCAAACCATTCGAGCAGGGCTAGACGTTGATAGAGTAAGTGTTAGCTGGATAGAACACAGAGACAAAGGCAGATTAGAGCTGAATTTTGTCTTTGCTAATATTGATTTAGAACACGGTAGAGCATTCCAGCCCTATGTCCACAGCGTGGATAAGCGCAGAGTGAACGCATGGAAAGACATGCAAAACATTGAGCATGGTTTTACAGACCCCAATGATCCCGCCAAAAAGCGATTAATGGCGCAGCGTGACAACTTACCGAGAGACGTTAAAGACACTAGGCAAGCCATTACTGAGGGCTTACATGCATTAATTATTGAAGGTGCGATAACCAATCGTGAGGGTGTTGTTCAAGCCCTAAAAGATGGTGGCTTTGAGATCGCACGAGAGACAGACAGAGCGATTTCTATCAAGAACCCAACAGGGAAACGAAATATCAGGCTGACAGGCGGATTATATGAGCGAGATTTTAACTTTAGCAGAGAAGTTCAAAACACAGTCACAGCAGCAAGCAAAGACTATCGAGCAAGAAGTACAGAACGCTACGACGCAGCTAAACAGCTTTATGACAGCGAAATTACAAGAAAGCGAGACTATCATCAAGCAAGGCATGGAAAGCCTCGACTTGAGCAACGAGCAGCTGCTCGCGATGTTAGCAAAGCATCAAACCGATATGAGTACAGCCCTCGAAAACTATATGAGCAACGTCCAAGCCCATTTAACCCAAGATTTAAACCAACTCGCAGAACAGACAGAGACGATGATAGAGAGCTACACACAGCACATCAAACAACTGATAACGCAGCGAGAAGACCGGATAGCGCAGGTCATCAGATCAGAAATGAAGAAATGGGCAATCGTCGCCAGTTTGGTCGCACTTACGATACTGGTGCTAGGCATCATCATAGGGGCAGTATCAGTCAACAAGTACTCAAAACCAACCTACATCATTCAAAAGCCGCAGACACAGATACAGCAGCAGCCCATCAACTACGGGCAGAGGTAAGTCATGGACAAGAGACTATTAGAGCAGGTGCAGCAAGCCCTACAAGCACAGCAGGACACGATCAAACGCCAAGAGCAGATGTTGGACGATCAAGAGCGATACACACAGCAGCAGCTACAGAGGAAAGATCAAGATATAGCGCAATTGACAGCATCATTGAACAAATTGGCAGAGACGAAAACGCAGGAGCTGGAACGCTTACCGACGTTGTTCAAGCAGTTGCAAACTTCAATGACAGAACAAACCAACGTGTTCAATGGTTGGATAAAGCATCGGAAAAATCACGCAACAACGCAAGCAACGTTGATAAGCGAGTTATTGGCGTTAGGGAACGTACAAATGCAGCTCGTAGCGCAGTTGAAGACGTATCAGAGCACGATAACACCGCCCGACTATCTAGAGAGCGATACGACGCAATTAGAGAACGATACAGTGAAGTTAGAGGACGGATTGAGCGAATTAGTGAACGCACAGATCAAAATAGAACAATCACAAGCGAAAATAACCGGATCACAGACGGCAATAGAAGCAGAACTGAAGGAATTAAAGACCTTGCTGGACAAGTTAGAGAAGTAATCAAAGCCAAAGAGCAAGAGCAAGAGCTTGTGCGTGCTAGAGCTCCCACAAGGTCGCGATCTCCGAGTATGGGTCGATAGCTGGGGTGGAAAGTAGATTAAGTAAAGTAGGCACGTTTAGATCAGTGTTTCTATTAAAATAATGGCCAAATATAATTAGTTAAAGGTAGAAAAAGCAATGGTGAAAATAATAATAGGTGCTCTACTTGCCTTAATATCTGCTAATACCATAGCAGGAAATATGTATGTTTATAAAGACAAGGATGGACAAGTATTGCTTATTAACGTTAATCCAAGTGGAATCTCCCATAGATCAACTAAAGAAGCTAATATTCATATAGATGATGAAACAACAGAATATGAAAAAAAACTAGTGGAAGCTAGAAAACAATTAGCAGAGCAACATTTAAAAAATATGCAAACTAATAGAGAGAAAGGTCTTCGTGTATCTAATAAAGATGAGGTTTTGTATAGCTTAAACGACTACTCTGAAGTCAACAATGATGTTGGAGCGAAAATAGGGATGACCAAAGAGCAAGTGCTAAACCAAACTCATTGGAGGTTAGCAACTCCTACCTATGTCCATAAAGTTGATGATAAACGTGGCGAGCTAGAACAATGGTATTATCATAATAAGGGCGCATTATATTTTGATAATGGAAAACTAAGCTCTATACAAATATTTAGGTAA
>NZ_JAQISM010000035.1:0-6788 GCF_027919975.1 Psychrobacter sp. ANT_H3
GATGAGTCAATTTATGAAAAACACTGTTCCAAGCGTTCTTATTCAAGCATTAGCATGGATATATAATATGACGTAGGCAGAAATTTTTAGGGCTATGTACCCCTTAAATGGCATGGCTTTACGAGGAAATTGATAATTGACGCGAGGGTAAGGAAAGCGTAAACTCAAGTGCTAGAAACGAGTAACCCCCGATGCTTGCAGGCATCGGGGGTTAGATGAATTTTAATCTGTGTCAGCAGATATAAAACCCACCATATTCGAACGGTCATTTTATATCAGCAGGCGCACCAACACAAGTGTGCGTGATGTTAATACTACCTGAAATATACGAAACACTCCCCCATAAGCCCTATTGCACCGATGATTTAGGTAATCTTGTCATTCGTCCTAGGCAAACTGCCGTCAAAATGCGGTACATCCAGCATAACCCTCCTTGCATGACCCACTTCATTTGCCTAGACATTGATCATAAGCATGGCGCAATGCGTTGGGCGGAAGAATACCTACCACCGCCACGGTGGACAAGCCAAAATCCTGAAAACGGACACGCTCACATTGTTTATGAGCTAAAAACACCTGTTTGTACCAGTGAGCATGGCAGCCGTAAAGCCTTAGATTATCTCGCTAAGATACAAGCAGGATTGGTCAGAGAGACAAGAGCAGACGTCGGTTATACCAACTTCATCACCAAAAATCCGATGCACGAGCATTGGCGTACCGAGGTATGGACGAAAGAAGCCTATGAGCTGAATTATCTAGCAGATTTTGTTGATCTTAGACCTCTAACAACTAAAGAGAAAGAATATGGACTTGGTAGGAACTGTTCCCTGTTCGATACCGTTCGTCATTGGGCGTATTCTGCGATTAGAGAGCACAGAGGGAAGACTTGGGATCAATGGCTCAATTCAGTACTTAAACACGCACAGAACGTAAATATGATGTTTTCAGAGCCATTACCGTACTCAGAAATCAAAGCTACTGCCAAGAGCATTGCTAAATACTGCTGGAAACGTGATGCTTATCACTATAACGAGTTTATACATCGTCAGGCAATTAAAGGTAGTAAAGGAGGTAAAGTCTCTAAGCGTAAGCCTGTAGCGACGTCAGAGCAGTCATTGAAGCCTTGGGAAGAATTAGGCATATCTGAAAGCACATATCAAAGACGGAAAAGAGTCGGCAAAATTTGACAGTGGATAAGCCTAAATCAGATAACAGCGCTTTGTTAGGCCTTTTTCCTTGCTTAGGCTATTCTCTTAAGCTTCTTGCTTGTTCTTCGTTAGTAGCTTTTTTCGTTAAGCTGTCTATATTTATCGCATCCAATTTGCCATCCATCGTCGCAGCTTTTCCCATAGTTCTCTTTTGCTTTTTTAATATCTTGTCTAGTGCCGCGTCCAAGTTCGTACATCTCACCTAATATGTATGAATCTTGCGCATCGTTAGTTAGTATGCTGTATGGTTCATAATATTCTTGAGCGTACTTAAACGCTTCTATGTAGTCTTCATCTTTGTACAGAGCATTTACGAGTGCCCTTTTGGCGTACGGGTTATCTTCTTTAGCCGCCTTCTTATAGAGAGCTATAGCCTTTGCGTAGTTTTGCTCTACGCCATCCCCTATATAGTACCTATCAGCAAGTTGGTAAGTAGCAAAGTTATCTCCTGCGTTTGCAGCTTTACTAAGCCACATTACGCTTAGGGCAGTGTTCTGCTCTACTACTTCACCTTTCTCATATGCGTCTGCTATCTCTACCTGTGAATCAGTATTGCCGTTCTCAGCAGCCTTTTTATTCCAATAGAAAGATTTTTTGGCATCTTTCTTACGCCCATATAAGGGATCATACAATGCTCCAAGACTATTCATTGAATCTATATGCCCCTGTGAAGCTGCCTTCTCATACCATTTGATAGCTACGTCTATATTTTTGTTTTTGTCACTGAATTCGTAATGCGAGCCAAGGTTATATTGAGCATCAGCATCACCTTGCTCAGCTTTACTCGTGTATTTTTTTACAGTTTCCTCAGCAGAAATGCCATACTCTTCTGCATCTGTTAAAGAATATGGCACTTCTGAACAAGCACTCATTGAGAAAATAAATAATATTAAAGGTAATATTTTTTTCATAGTATTTTTAAAACTTATTATAGTGTTTATTTGTAGTAGGTAAGTTTTTGAAAAAGCTTACCTACTACAAATATTAATCATCATTATAACTCATTTGTTAAGAGCATTATTTAATACTAATTATTCATATTTTATAGCTACCATCTAGTTTTTATTGTAAGCCAGCATATACCGTGGGTACAATATCCACTACGTTACTATTGACCCAAGGCATGCCGGTAAGGGGAAACCCCTTAACCCCAACCCCTCACAAAAAGCCGTGAGGGGTAAAAACAACAGCTAGACCGAGGTTAAAATGGCAAGGACAAAATGGCTAAAAATCAGAGTGACTGATCAAGAAGTTGCAGACATTAAAAAGCGGACAGGCGCACATGATATGTCTAACTACGTTCGCAAATTGGTGCTCGATCAACCGATAGCCCCACCCGAACCTAAGCACAAAAAAATCGTCCATAGTGCCGACCCCGAATTGGTGCGAGCCATTAATCGCATTGGTATCAATATCAATCAAATCGCCAAGCAGACCAACACAGGGCAAGAAGTGGGTAATGCCGTATTGATTGCCTTACTTGATTTGCAGACCACGCTAGACAAAGCACTAGCATCGAGCTTACCCGATGATTGTTAAATTCTTCACTCATGGCACTGGTGGCAGCAAAGGCGTGTTTGACTATTTGCTTAACGACAAAGAGCAGCCGGACGGTAAACGGCTTGGTGCCGAAATCTTGAGGGGCGACATAGACAATCAAGCCTTGCTCATTGATAGCCTAGACTTCAAGCAAAAATATACCAGTGGTTGCTTATCATTCACCGAGACAGCCGACGAAGTTACTGCAGAACAAAAAAATGCCTTGATGGACGGCTTTGAGGAAACCCTTCGAGCAGGGCTAGACGTTGATAGAGTTGCCGTTTCATGGATTGAGCATCGAGACAAAGGACGGTTAGAGCTGAACTTTGTCTTTGCTAACGTTGATTTAGAACACGGCAGGGCATTTCAGCCCTATGTTCACAGCGTTGATAAGCGCAGAGTCAACGCATGGAAAGACATGCAAAACATCGAGCATGGTTTTACCGACCCTAATGACCCAGCCAATAAGCGACTAATGGCGCAGCGTGACAACTTACCAAGAGACATTAAGGACGCTAGGCAAGCCATTACTGACGGTCTAAAGGCATTGGTGGTTGAGGGCGTTATAACCAATCGTGACGATGTTATTCAAGCCCTAACGGATGGTGGCTTTGAGATTGCACGAGAGACAGACAAAGCAATCAGTATTAAAAACCCAGATCCTAAAGCAAAACGAAATATCAGGCTAACAGGTGGATTATATGAGCGAGGCTTTAAATTTAGCAGAGAAGTTCAAAGCGAAGTCACAGCAGCAAGCGAAAATTATCGAGCAGGAAGTAGAGAACGCTACGACGCAGCTAAACAGCTTTATGACAGCGAAATTGAAAGAAAGCGAGACTATCATCAAGCAAGGCATGGACAGCCTAGACACGAGCAACGAGCAGTTGCTCACGACCTTAGCAACGCATCAAACCGATATGAGTACCGCCCTCGAAACCTATATGAGCAACGTCCAAGCCCATACCACCAAGCATTTAAACCTGTTCGCAAAAGACATAGAGAAGACGATAGAAGCTTATACAGATCACATAGCGCAACTGATAGAGCAGAGAGAAGACAGGATAGCGAAGGTTATCAAGTCAGAGATGAAAAAATGGGTGATAGTCACCAGTATCGTCGCAATCACCGTAATGATATTTGGCATGATGATAGGAGCAATGCTGGTCAACAAGTTCTCGAAGCCGACTTATATCATTCAAAAATCCCAGCCACAATCGCAGACACAGCAGCCCCCCATCAACTACGGGCAGAGGTAAGTCATGGACAAGAGACTACTAGAGCAAGTACAAAAAGCCCTACAAGCACAGCAGGACACGATCAAACGCCAAGAGCAGATGCTAGACGACCAACAGCAATACATGCAGCAGATGCTAGACGAGAAAGACCAAGATATAGCGGAATTGACCGCCTCATTGAACACATTGGCACAGACCAAAACACAAGAGCTGGAACGCTTACCGACGTTATTCAAGCAGTTGAAGAATACGATGATAGAACAAACAAACGTATTCAACGGATGGGTAAATCATCAGAACAATCACGTGACAACGCAAGCATCGTTGGCAAGCGAATTATTGGCTTTAGGGAACGTGCAAATTCAACTCGTAGCGCAGTTAAAGACGTATCAGAGTACGATAGCACTGCCCGACTATCTCAAGAGCGATACGACGCAGCTAGAGAGCGATACCGTGAAGTGGGAGAGCGAATTGAGCGCATTAGCGAACGCACAGAGCAAAATAGAGCAGTCACAAGCGAAAATCAAAGGCTCACAGACAGAAATACAGACGGAGCTGAAGGAATTAAGCACATTGCTGGACAAGTCAGAGAGGCGATAAAAGCTAAAGAGCAAGAACTTGAGCGTACTAGAGTGCCTACAAGGTCAAGATCTCCAGGTATGGGTCGCTAGCTGGCTGAGGCAGAAGAAAATATCGTAAACAATGGGCTATATAATATAGTTCGATGCCTTTACAGCGCACCGAACTTAAATTGAACCACTTTTAAGGGAAGTAATTACCATGCAGGCACTAAAAAATATAGTCACTAATATATTTATTGTTTTAGGGTTGTCTCTTGGGCTAATGATATCGGCAACAGCCCTAGATGATTTTGATGAAATGTTCCAAGTCCAAGTCCTAATATCCCGAGCTCAGGAAGCAGTCATAACAGACGAAGAACTATTAAGTTTTGAGGGGAAAAAAGCATTAGCAGAACAGGGGAATGTTTGGAGCCAATTCTACCTTGGGCTGATGTACTACGAAGGCGAAGGCGTGAGTCAAGATTATGGCAAAGCCGTTAAGTGGTTTCAAAGAGCTGCCAATCAAGGCAATGTTTTGAGCCAATATAATCTTGGAGTGATGTACTACGAAGGCGAAGGCGTGACTCAGGATTACGCCCAAGCCGTTGAGTGGTTTCAAAGAGCTGCCAATCAAGGCGATGTTTGGAGCCAATTCTATCTTGGGGTTTTGTATTCTAATGGATATGGCGTCCGCCAAAGTAAAGTTACAGCAAAGGAGTGGTTTGGTAAGACTTGTGATCGTAGATACCAATATGGGTGTGATAAATACCGAGAACTAAATGAGCAAGGTTACTGATTTATCCAGTTCGAAAACCGATTGTTGGTATTGTAAAAATTAAAAATTAATAAAGCCCGAAAAAACTTGGTCTACAGCCGATAGTTTACTTCCTACTATGCCGTCCAAACTCACATTCAGCGACAAGTCACCTTGTAATATTGCGGTATATTCTACGGTATATTTCAAAAGCCAATTACTGGTAGTCAATGACAACAAAGGTTGTGGCTGCTAGTTTACTTCCTTGTGTACCGATCAAACATTAAAAAGCAACTTATCTGACAGGTAAAGCAGATGCTCTTCCAACATATAAAATTATGGATATACAGACAATTGTATATTTGATATCGTTATAAGAGCTTTACAAATTCACTGTCAGGAGATGAAAAATGTATTATGGTTGACAGATTAAAAGGAAGTGATTTGACACGTGCCATGCTAAAGCATGATCAAAATATATGGTGTGCTGTTAGTGATGAGAGTGACCAACAAGCAATAAGTGATCTAAATGGGAATGACTTTACAGCTTACATCTCAAAATTTCAGAATGGATATTTTTATTGTGATGGTGGTATGCAATGGTCATATGCTGTGCCAATTAAGATAGTACCTATAAAATATACAGAAGCAATCTATATTGAAAAAACCTGCTAACTACTGCGGGTTTTTTATTGCTTGAAGATCGTTCTCGGACAGGTAAAGCCACTTATCGAAAATAACCCCATGAAAGCCTGATTCAAGTCGAAAAACCATCGAAATACTCACGACAAGTACACCCAAAGCAATTACCTACAGACAATCATATAAATATCAGCAACTTACCTACCGATGATGGTACCCACTACAGGTACCTTACTTATTCCTATAAAGATAGATTATGACAAATGATATTAGATAGAAGATGTCGGTTTACATGGATTCCATTGATCTATGCCTATTCGCAAAAAAAAGGCAGAGAATAAATTCTCTGCCTTTTTTTGCATAAGTCGTTACTATAGTTATTCGATAACTATATTATCTGCACTTTTTTTGTTCGTATAAATTAGTCAAATTGGCACGACGTTCTTTTGCAGCATTAATAGCTTCATCTGTATTAGAGTAAGTACCAATCAGCGCAGGCCAAAATAACAGAGCGACGGCGACATTTTTACCAGTGACACCACGATCCGCACGCGCTTCTTTTTCAAATCTATCAGCTTCTTCTATTTCACTTAAAATTTGTGGACAAGATAGGTTAACGTCGCTTACTTTCTTAGTCTGTACGACATGTGGCGTTGCACAGCCCTGTAATAACAATGCAAACATACCGATCACTAAAGCAGTCTTTTTCATATTCGTCTCTAAATTTTCATAGCTAGCAATTATTAGAGTAGATAAAATCTGCCCTAACAGAATTTAACATTTATACATAAATCAGAAACAAAAGTCAACACAAATCTATGTTTTTACATACAGTATTGGCTTTATGGTA
>NZ_JAQISM010000041.1:0-8510 GCF_027919975.1 Psychrobacter sp. ANT_H3
TTTGCTTCCTAGATTAACTATTAAAAATGGTGCTTTGTTTTTTAAGCTTATCCACAACTAAAAGGCTTTTAATGCTTTTAAATGCTTTTAAATGCTTTTAAGCCATCTACAAGCCTTATATATAAAGGTCTGTAGAGTACATATGACGACAAATTCCTACCCATATGACGACAAATTCCTACCCATATGACGACAAATTCCTACCCATATGACGACAAATTCCTACCCATATGACGACAAATAATAATTTGACTATAAAGCGCACTAGTAATATTATGTCGTTATATGTTTTTAATGGTATTAACTATGAAAAATAATAAAACCGAATTGGTAGTAAAATCAAATCGTCTTAATACAGCGATTCAGAATTTATCACTTGCTGAAATTAGACTAATACAGTTAGCTATTATTGATAGTAGAGAGCAAAACAAGGGTCTTAGCTCTGATACCCCATTAAGAATAAACGCCATGAGATACGCTGAAGTTTTTGAGGTTTCTAAGCAAACTGCTTATGAGGCACTTATAGATGCGGAAGCTAACTTGTTCGAGCGTCGCTTTACCTTTATGGACGAACGTGATCTTAAAGTGAAATCACGTTGGATCAGTCAAGCTACATATATTGATGGTGAGGGAGCGATAGAGGTAATATTTACCCCTGCTGTTGTTAACGAAATCACGCGTATTGATGGAATTGAGCAGTTCTTCACAAAATACACTCTAGAGCAAACGGCACAATTAAAGAGCTTATATGCTGTAAGACTTTATGAGCTTCTCATACAATGGCGCGAAGCTCGAAAAACTCAGTTATTTGAATTAGAGACTTTCAGGGAGCAGCTTGGTCTAGGAGTCAACGACTACAAACGCATGAGTGACTTCAAACGTCGTGTTTTAGAGTCGTCAATAAAAGAAATTAACGAAAAGACAGATATAAAAGTTAGTTATACCCAAGAAAAAAAGGGCACTACGATAGTAGGCTTCAAATTTGTAGTTCGTGAGAAATCAAAACCCAAGACTGGACAGGTAGCTGAGTCTCGTGATGTTGACAACGGTGATCTTTTCACGATTGATGGACTATCTGACAAGCAGTTGTGGCGTATCAGTCGGCATAAAGAGTTTATCAGCACATACAGCGACCTTGCTAGAGGCGACGCTGGTAAGAACTGGACAGCGTATAGTGATTTTATAGTTGGTGAGATCAAGAAAGACGCTTCCAAATTCAGTAAGAAACGTCCTATACGCGAATATTTAGATGGAAATGAAGCAGACTATGACTTCTCAAGATAGCGAGAAAAATAGACTACCTAGAACAGTCTGTTATAAGCGGTTCTCTTATAGTAGTCTGTTTTAAGTAGTCTGTTTTAAGTAGTCTGTTAATAGGTTTGAAGGGTGAAATAGCTGGTTCCCTTGGGGTATACTCTATTCACAGACCTGATATCAATTTAGCTGAAGGTAAACCGTATATAGCAACTGTAAAACTTCTTAACTTTTGACCACTAGCCAAGTTCCTGCAAGTCCCATAAACGATGTGCCAGCTCAGTTGAAATTCTAACGAGATTTTGGGCTTTTTAATCATTGTCGAGCATAGCCTGCCATAATGACATATATCATTACACCAATTATTGCACATGTAAATATCAATGCAGGTAGTGTCACTACTTCAAGTCCCTTCAGGTTCTGTACAGGGAAAAACCAGTAATATACTTAAATAAAACAAGATGACTTAAAAGCTTTGCTTTCAGCTCATCAACTCAAATAAATCACTTAGCGTTATAATCTTTCCGGATTCTATGCTGACCCATTAAGGAAATTTAACATAAAAAATTCACAAATTTTATTATGTATACCAACCAGTTGGTATGTATAATAGGGTTTTTTCCTACTGGTTAATTTTATGAACTCGCTTTTATCCTATGCTGCTCTGTTTTTTGCCATCGTATTTGAAGTCATCGGTACTACGTTTTTAGGCAAATCTGAGCATTTCACTCGCCTTGTGCCGACTCTTATCTGCGGGGTGTCTTATGGAGCGTCATTTTTTATGCTAGCACAGGCATTACGCACCTTACCCATTGGCATTGCTTATGCAACTTGGGGTGGTCTCGGGATTATCTTAACAGTGGTTATTGGCGTCTTGGTCTTTAAGCAAAAACCAGATATGGCAGCTATTGTAGGTATTGCACTGATTGTGATTGGGGTAGTAGTGATTAATGGCTTTTCTAAAATGAGTGGGCATAGCTAATGACTAATCTGAATAGACCAAAAAAAAATCCTGAGATGGTGCGGCATCGCTTATTACAAAGTACCGCAAGTTTAATGACCACGTGCGGCTTTGCAGGGGTAAGTATTGATAAGGTGGCAACTGAGGCAGGGGTCACTAAAGGGGCTTTATTTCATCATTTTCCCAATAAAAAGACTCTAATTGGAGCTGTATTTGACCGTGAATTAGCGATGCTTGACAAGTTGCTTGACGACTTATTAGATAAAGATACAGGCGATTACGGTCGTTTTACTAGAGCCTATATCCATGCCACTTTTTTTGCCTGTATTGATGATAGATTGTCTTCAGCTTTGACATTTTCGCTGTGTGCCAGACCTGAGCTAGTTGAGCGTTGGGATGTGTGGATGGCAGGGCGTATGGTGAAGCATCAAAAGACCGATAACAGCCTACAGCTTGAAGTAGTCAGAATGGCAGCCGATGGCATTTGGTTCACCCATTTATTACACGGCGGCAAGCTCACTGCCAAAAAAGATTTACATGCCCTTAAACAGCAATTACTTGAGATGACGCATGCTACTTAATGACGGGAGTCACTCATGAAGCAAGAGAATACTATTCCCTATAGCCCTTATATTCCTTTTTTTAAAGACGTTGCCGATTACAATGTGGCGTTTGGGCATCTTTATCCCTATCAATTTATGGACTGGAAAACAGAAGTCCTTTCATGGAAAGAGAGCTGTTACTTGCACGCTGGGCTAAACCCACCAATGCCTGCACGCATCACAGGACCCGATGCATTAACATTGTTTCGCGATCATTGTATCAACGATTTTAGCCGATTTAGCGTTGGTGCATCAAAGCATGCCGTGATGTGTAACTATAAGGGTAATGTGATGGCGGATGGTATGCTGCTTCGCACAGAGGATAATGCGTTCGTATCATATTTTTTATCACCTTACCTAGAATACATTGCCAGTCGTGGCAACTATGATGTCAATATTGAAGATTTGACAGGCAAAACCTTTCTGTTCCAACTGGGTGGTTCCTTATCTTTGAAAATTCTCGAGGCAGCCACCCAAGAATCCCTCAGCGATATTAAATTTATTTGGCATCGCACAGTGCATATCTACGGGGATGAACTACCACCAACAGGTATTGCTGTGCGGATTTTTCGGTTGGGCGTAGCAGGCACACTGGCATATGAGGTGCATGGGGATATCAAAGATGCTCCGTTGGTTTACCAAGCCTTAATGGCAGCAGGACAACCGTTTAACTTAGTTCGTCTAGGGATGCGTGCTTATGGTATGAATCATACGGAAAATGGTTTTGCCCAAGCCTTTATCCACTTTTTACCTGCTTGGACCCAAGATGAAGACTTTATGGACTATCTAAATGGCAAATACGATGCTTTGCTTGCCAAACTGCCAGGCAGTGCAGGTGTCGATATCACCCGTCGTTATTTTAACCCTATCGATTTAGGTTGGGGGCATATGATCACCTTTGATCATGACTTCGTTGGCAGAGCCGCCCTTGAAGTTGCCATGCAGCAGCAAGCAAAAAAAATTGTAACGCTTGAATGGTATGCGGACGATATTAAGGATATCTATGCCTCTTATTTTGAGTCTGGTGAGCCTTTTGAGTTTATGGAATTCCCAGCCAATCCTATTTGGACAACGCAGAGTTCTATTGTTGTGGCAGATGAGGTGCAGATAGATAGTCGCAGTATAGGTATTTCAAGCGGACGTATTTATTCGTTTTATTACCGTCGTATGATTTCTTTGGCGGTTATTGAAACCGAGTATGCCATCGAAGGTACCACCTTAGAAGTTATCTGGGGTAATCCAAGCAAACGACAAAAAAAGATACGGGCCAAGGTGAGCCGTTTCCCTTATCTTACCCTACCTCGTAACCGTGATATTGATACTAAGGCGTTGCCTTGAAAGGCGGTTTTGTGTCAGCACAGAAAACAAAAAAATATGAAATATTGCTATCCATTCGCATTAGTCGCTGATAGTTAATTTGGGCTTCAATGGAATAGCCCTCAACATCTCCAATAGTTTCATTAGGCAAATCACCAATCGCCTGTTCACAGGTAATGAAGCTTTGTGTGGTAGGCTCTGGAAAACTAAAGGTTTTACTATTTTTTAGACCAACAGAACAAGCCCTACGTCTGTTTTGGGGTACACCATATTCAGAAGCCAATAGTATTTTATAGGTTGCGGTATAGTTATTTAAAACTAGATAAAAATTATATTTTTAAGGTTATAGTATGGAATCTGATACATCATTCTTATTAATAGGAGCTTTAGCAACACAAGCTAACACAACCAAAGATACTATTCGTCATTACGATGAGATGGGGCTACTGAAATCTCGAAAACGCCAAGCAGGATCACGCCTATACACCGAATTTCATCCTGAATGTATTGAGCGTATTAAAATGATTAAAGACGCACAAGCCATCGGTTTTACTCTTAATGAATTTAAAAGATACCTTAATGATCATTTCAATGGCACTCTCAATATTGATAAAGATTTAATTACTATTTCCGAAAAACTTACTGAAGCGAAACGTCAAAAAACTGAGATCATTAATACTATTAACCAGCTTAGTGCTTGTTATACTATTTTAGAAGAAATAAAGTCAGAAAATATTGGCTTCATTTCTAACTCTGAATGGGGAAAACGAATAGCGGCGCATCTCTCCTTAACCTGAATCGCACCAATCACTAATAGAATATGTGTGGTAAGTACACCATGAAGTACACTGTGCTTATCTCAGCAAGTTAAAACGTTAATACCATTAACCCACAGTTTAGCGTTCAAGTCCTCACTAGGGTACCGAACTAGTTAAAGCACCTGCTTGGTTATTCTCATATCCTCTGTAACAATTATCTAGCTTATACCCCCACTTACGTAAAACCTAGAATAGTCTCCGAGTTTATTTGGTACAAATTATAAAGCGGTAGATATCACAACATAGAGTCCAGAAAAACCAGAGCAATATAGCAGCACATGAACCCAAGCCGATAACAATAGTGCCTATTCTAATACCGCCATCTAGACCCCCATTCCAAATATGAGGTGCAATAGGTGGACCCATCGTAGCAATAAACGCCAAGAAAAAGCCTAGCATTACTATAAACCCTGTAATTGCAAGGCGTATCACTATTACTAATATGTTATCAACCCATGTATCATTCTTCTTATGCTCTAGAAACTTAAACATGACTATCCTTTTTTTTGGCTACTTAACTCTTAATTGCTTTAAGTTCCTTTACCAAATCTGCCATTAAATCCTTATCCGTCTGTCTGGTCAGGAAATTCAATAGATTGTCAGCCGTATATTCTTTCAAACCATCTACTGAATTATTCTCTAAAGCATCTACCAAAAAAGCACCAAGTAATATTTTTTGCCGTGTTAGCTTCTTATCTAACTTCTGCTTCTCTCTATTTATCTTAAGCTCAAGCTCATTGATCTTCTGCTGTTCTTTTAGATCATTACCACCAAGTAAGCTCATACCCTTCTCCTAGATTATCAAATTATTTACTTACCTAACTATAGCAACTTCGCCAATACCTAACAACAGTCTATGATATAGTTAATTGACGGATGGTTGAGTCCCACTGACTAAGTGCGAGTTTTCGACTTTACAAATGTTTATCCCTACCGGTCACACATTTATAAAATCAAAACATCGGCAGGGGAAACCCCCACACCCCCAACACTACGAAATGATGTAGTGCTAAAAAACAAAGGTATGAGTATTTAGAAATGGCTATTTTTATCGCATCGACCAAATCAATATCACGAGGCAGCGGACAAAGTGCGATTGCCAGTGCGAGCTATCGAGCAGGGGTTGAGCTTGAGGATAAGCGATATGGCAAGACCCACGATTACTCAAAAAAGCATGGGGTAATGAGTGCGGATATTATTTTACCGTCAGCATTGGAAAATACTAAGACTACTGTTGATCGGGGCGATCTTTGGAATAAAGCGGAGGCTGCCGAGAAACGAAAAGATGCGCGTGTTGCTCGCGAATGGCTGGTTAATCTACCGCATGAATTAAGCGAGCAAGACCGAAAAGAGCTGGCGCACCAGTTCGCCCAAACCTTAGCAGATCGTTACGGCACGATTGCCGATTGCGCTATCCATCAACCCACCAACAAAGAGATTGATCGAGGCGCAGACCCGCGCAACTTCCACGCTCATATCCTGTTCACCACGCGCACCGCAGAACTTGACGATAATTTTGAGATCGTATTGAAAGATAAGGCGACCATCGAGTTATCAGATAAGAAACGCCGTGAGCTTGGCATGGAGCGCGTCAGCCATGAGATCAAAGAGGTGCGCCAACTTTGGGAACAGATCGCTAATGAGAAACTGGCCGAGCATAATCATGAGCTGATTGATTCGCGCAGCTATCGCGATCAAGGCAAAGACATTGAGCCGCAAATTAAGATGGGTAGCGTTGCAACCAAGCTAGAGCGTGACGCATACGAGACAGCAAAAGCAGCCGCAAAGGAAAAAGGCGAAGCATTTAACGGCATCACCCCAGTGACGATCAGAGGTGAGATCAACCTGATGATTACTGAGCGCAACCATCTAGTACGGACACGCGAACTTGCCGATCTGCGCGAAAGTCAGTTATTTATTGTCCCAGCTGCCCCCACACCGAAGTATAAACCCAGTAACGTGAGTAATGACGAGCTAGAGCAAGCTGAATCAGTGGTTGAGCGAATAAAACAGGCACGTATTCAGCGCCAGATTGCAATCGATGCCGCTGACGCGCTTGAAAAAGAGCGTATTGCTCAGCAGCAGCGCGACATGGCGGACAAAAAAGAGCGTGAGCGCCTATTAGCGCAAGAAGAAGCGCGTCAGGAAAAGCTTGAGCAGCACCGCGTCCAGATAGCAGCACAAGAGGCCGACTTTAAGAAACAACACGGTCATATCTTGAATAAAGAGCTATCGAGTCAGCACCGACTACTAAAAAACATCGACCAAAAAAGCGACTTTGGCCAACGCCTTCAAACCCTCCTGCATCTCGATCAGCAAATGAGCGCGTGGCAACACTACCGCAGTGAGCCGAGCACCACTGACCACCAAAAGCAGCTTACAGACCGTGAACAGCATAAAATTGGCAGCCTCATCACCAGCCACAGCAAGCAGCTGCTTGAGCACATCAAGTCCATAAGCGACCTATCGACAAGGCAAGCGCACACCAAAGCCTTAGAGCGCGTCTTTGATGACATCAAAGATCGACAACAAAGCGCCCTTAGCCCCGAACACCAGCGCCAAATGCGAACGGTATCCGCTGAAATCAATGGTTATAGCCGTGATATAAACCGCAGTCGGGGCATGAGTCTTAGGTTTTAACGCTCATAAGCAACACCAAACGACACTCACGGTCGCATAGAGTCACCTCAGATGCTTCTCAGGCATCCCACAGCGCCTTTTTGATGCTAGGGTAGCAGTAACTATATAAATCACCCTAAAAACGCCTACAGCAGCACTCAGAGGCCAAATAGCATCATAATTAGCGACTAGGAACGATCCATGCCACAAAATGACCTCTCTATTTCATTAGAAGACCTACTAATTACGCTTCAAACGTATACCAAAAAAATAGATAAGCAGCTGATTGACAGCTCAAACTTAAACCACGCGCACTCTAAACAAGCGCAAGATATCGCTGATTGGGCAAGACAGCTGACTTCACTGCTAAAAACGTATCAAAACAAAGAAGTCTTGCTCCAATCAGACTTTGTTTCAGCCATTAACAAAGAGATAGAGAGAGTCTTTGAAGCCAATGAAGAGAGCTACCATAAGCGTATTGATGAGGGCTTCACTAAGCACATCACTGATGCTGGTGATGAGTTCTCAAAAAAGACAAAGCAGCTCAATAAAGACTTAGGGAAGATACAGACCTCTGTTACCAGTGTTGCTAGTAACCTTGACGATACTAAAGTTAAGATAGCTGAGCTAAATATAGATGCTTCCAAACAGATGCTAGATAACGTTAAGCGAGAGTTCGGCCGTCATTTAATCATCACGCTTTCAACCTTGGTCATTGTCGTCTTTATTTTAAGCTTGGGTGCAATGTGGCTGTTTATACCTAGCAAAGCTGAAATTAGTAAGCGAAAAGATGGTTATGATTCTCTTGCTAAGGCTCAAGTTGCACATAAAGTTATCGAAAAACCTAATGGTTATTATGCGAGAGTTGATCCCAAGGACTGCATTGAAGATGAAAAAAGCTCTTTCTACAGTAAATCAGTGTTATGCAAATTTAAGTAA
>NZ_JAQISM010000031.1:0-8574 GCF_027919975.1 Psychrobacter sp. ANT_H3
TCAGTTTTTCATAATACTTTTTTTTGGATGTTTAAATTTAGCACTATGTTTGATACGTAGTGCTTTTTTTTGTCTTTTTATTACTTCAAAGCTCTTTTAAAGTATTTTAAAAGATTTTAAAAGATTTTAGGCGGTCTCAAAGCCTTTAGTACCAATGCTTACATCGCCTATATGACTACAAATCCTTACCTTGATGACTACAAATCCTTACCTTGATGACTACAAATCCTTACCTTGATGACTACAAATCCTTACTATATAACTACTTGTATATCAATGTAGTTATATATGCTATGATAATTGATGTAATCATACATAATTAAGGATTGAGGAAATGGCAAAGAAAAAAAATAGTGATATGGTTATAAAAAGCAATACGCTTGTATCAGCAAGCTATCACTTAAGTTTGAGCGAGATTAGATTGCTTGATATTGCATTAGCTGAACTAAGCGAGTATGAGTCAGAAGAAAAGCATTTAACAACGTTGCCAGACTTTATAGAAATTAGAGCTGATGAATATGCAAAGTTATACAACGTAACACTACAGCAAGCATATACAGCATTACGTGAAGCGTCAGAGCAGTTATTTACTCGTTACTTCAGATATGAAGTGCAATCAGAGAGCTACCCATCTTTTACTGAAGAACGCAAAGCAAGATGGGTAGGCGAAATTGGCTATGTAAAAGACGAGGGTGTTGTAACACTATCCTTTACAAAAGCATTAGTAGCATTGGCTGGTCGATTTAAAATTGGCGGTAAATTCACACGCTATCACGTTGAGCAAAAAGCACCGTTAACAAGTATATACGCACATAGATTATACGAAATGATGATGTCTTGGCGAAAAACTGGCGATGTTCCATACATCGGATATAGTGAGCTTAGACAGCGTTTTGAAATAGAAAGTACAGAGTACAAAAGAATGTCTAATTTTAAATCACGAGTGCTTGATCCTTCTCTAAAGCAAATCAATGATTTGACTGATATTAAAGTTAGTTATACACAAGAAAAAAAGGGTCGAAAAATTATTGGTTTTACTTTTAAGTTTAAGTTTAAAGAAACAGCTAAAAAGAAAGAAGAAAAAAGAATGGGTGAGCAGACAGACCAAAGGGTGCGTGAGCAAACAGACCAACAGCAAGAGCGGAAAAAATTGAGAAAAATACCTAGTTTGAGTGACGAACAGATCAATATGTTCTGCTTTAAAATAATGAAGAACTACGATTTTATAAGAGATTATAGTAATCAAACAGTTGGCAAAAGCACTGATGAAGTCTACAGTTTTATTGAAGCGATATTGCGTGATGACGATAAGCGACAAGATTTAACTAGATATCTATTGTTAGTTGGTTATGAGTACCCCGAGCGATTGAAGAAAAGCTAATTTATAACGTATATACAGATTATATGAAACATATAGGACGTATTGCCCGTAACCCTCAGTTTATTACTGACTATAATCACATGGTTAGCCCTACTAGCCCAGCTGGACAGTCGCAGCAAGGATGGGAGTTTGAAATGATTAATCGCCTTAAAAAAGACGCTTCTCAATTTAAGAAACGTCCAATCAGGGATTATTTAGAGTATTAAGACTAGCGGTCTATTATAAATGGTTCCATTATAGCGGTCTGTTTTAAGTAGTCTGTTAATGGGTTTGAAGGGTGAAATAGCTGGTTCCGCTGGGGTATGCCTAAATGCTCATTTATATAGAGTCAGGAATATACTTTCACTACTACGAACTTTAATAAAGGTTTATAAGAGGTGTTTGTCTTAGATACTCGTCTGACTGCATATTGAGGGAAGCGTTTTCTACAAGCGGCATCATGTCACGAATGATGTCTGCTTTTATATCTTTGGACAAAGTATGATAATCGCTGATCTCATTTTCAAATGACTTAAAGATCGAGAGAGGCAGGCCGCTACTAGCTGCCAACCAGAATAAAAATACATCTTTATACTTTACAGACGTAAGAATAGATCGACTAAACTCACTTATGCCTAAATAATAATTAAATAGTATCGTAGACCAATTAGAAGGTATGTCTTGGTAACCTATACCTATCCATCTAAAAGGTTTTTCTGATAAATGTGACGGATAATCCGGATAACTGCCTTTAGGTAAGCAGTCAAGTTTTATGACTATGCCAAAAGCTGAAAAATCATCAGGATTAGTATGAGTATATTCTCTATCATGTATATCGCGGGTGCCTACTGCATTAGAAACATAACTAAAAGGTGAATAACCTAAATAATCGTATGTAAATAATATTGTGTCTTCTCCCCTGTGCTTTTTTGGGGATAATACATTGCCTACAGGGAACGTGGTATTTCTTTGAGTTCTAAGTCTGATAATAGCTATATTAAGTGCATTTACTCCCATAATAGGGGTATAAATTGGCGGTCGCGGCTTTATGTATGAAGGTACTAAAAGTGCAGACTGGAAATGATTAAAATCACCCGCATCACTAAATACCTTTTGATTAAACATGGCTCCATAATGCCGATAGTGTTCATCAATGAGGTTAATAGCATAATCAACCATCTCAGCCAAATCAAGATCTGTATCTAATGACTTTACTAGTTTGCCATCGTCAGTCTCAAGAGCATCAATTATAGTAGCGTGAGGAACCGGACGACCATTAATTTGTTCAGCGGAAATGTAGCCGAGCTCTACATTATAATTATCAAAGATATTAAATATATTTTCATATGGAAGATCTTGTGAGTCATTATATGATTTTATTTCATCTAAGATTTTGATTTCGTATATATGTTTTATTGATTGTTTCTCTATATCGCTTGGTATCCCCTCAAAGACTCTGTATTGATTTTCAAGCATAAGACACTCTCGTTTAATCAGGTAGCATTTAAAGTGGTGTACTTAGAAGTAGAATAGACGTTCAATAATTAGTCGATGCTAATTCGTAACCGTATGTTTGTGCTCGACCGCTACATGCTGACATCATTATGTCAGCATGTACTTAATATAGATATGGTAATTACTACAACAAGTGTTGCTCTTGAGTTTTCTAATCCAACCTACTTACTTTGTAAGACATTGAATCGAAACCGTATTGTAAAAATAAATCTTTAGCTGAAATAACATGAACTTTTCCTTCGTTGTTTTCTTTATTAAAATCATAAATACGATATATAAATGAATTATTTTCATACTTATTGATATCAAAAAAATAATATTCGTTTGCTGTCATATAGAATGGAGCATCTATTCGACCTTCTGTGGTTTTAACTTCAATATATATGTCATTGCCATCCTCATCGATGGACAAGATATCAAATCCAGCCCCGTCACCTAGCTCTTTGCTTACATGTATAACTCTATTTACATCTTCAGATGCAAAACATGAGACTCTTTCCTTCTCATGTTTCATAGCAAATTCCTCACCTAAAAGCCCAAGATCAGTTCTGTGCTCATTTAATTTTGCCCAGTCTATCTTCCGAGGCTTAAAATATCTTTGCCTTTGTACTCGTTTACGTTCTACTGTCTCTTCATTTGATATTTTATTTAATGTATTCTGAGATTCTAGACCGGTTAAAATAGACCAAACAGCAGGATAAACCGTCTTATCAATAATGTAACTATTGTAATAGGTACGCACGTCAACACTTTGATGAGATATGATATTACCTATTTTTTGTGCAATTTTTGCTTCTCCTGTTCTAGATAAACTAAGTTGCATATCTTCTTCATCAAACACCATTACTGTATGTAGTAATTTTTTAACTTGCTTCGTGTTCAAGGAGCCGTATTGTTTTAGAAGTAGTAAAACCATCATCCTGATTTCACTTTCTGATGTAGCCATACATCCTACTCCTAATTGATAATGTATCTTAATTGAGCACTCTTTATCATGTCCATTTCAGGCCATACCCTATAAAAGCTTATCTAAACTTTCTATAGATAATTCCTTATAACTAAATGATGTGCATCTTGATCATTTCTATTCTTAAAGCTGACTAAGTATTTCTTTGCAAATCTTTCTATGTTAATTCCAGGTTTATCATATAGGCTTTCTATGAACTCAGTGTATTTTGTCACCAACAACCACTTAGCTTTTGTATTAAGTAGTGTATCAGCAAGCCTTTCTTGGTCACTCTGATCAAATACGTTTTGTGCGTACTCACTGAACTCAGTATCGTATGGAGGATCAAGAAATATGAAGTCGTTTTCGTTAAAATCTTGCTTCTTTATGAATTCCTCGAAGTCTAAGTTAGATATATCACTTAAAGCGTATCTATTTACGTTTTCTGGTTTATATATATAATCTATTTTTTTATCTAAATAATTCTCGTTATAGGATAAACCACCATAGGGCACATTAAACTCTCCTGTCTTGTTAAAACGAAACATACTCGAATAACAGTAATTCCTTATGAAGTAAAAACAAGCAGTATGCAGAGCCTTGCTACTTTCGTCGTTAGGTAGATTTAATCTAAAGAAATTATATACAGTCCTTATGTATGTATAGACTGCGGCTTTAAGAGCTGACTTGAAGTTTTTATCTAGGTCTTCTTCGTTCAAATACCCTTTATTAGCTTCATGCTTAACAATCCTCTTTGCTTTCTTGTAAAACGTACGTTCTATAATCTTTTCAAAGTCTACTGGAACATTCGTAAAATATGTATGTTTTACTAGGAGGTATTGATTTATGAAAGAAGTAGTTATTTCTTTTGAGAAAGTTTCGACATCAACATCTTCATCGTGACGTTCAGTATAAAAATCATTAAATTTAATAGCATTTGCATCGAAAAAAGCGCTTACATCCTTCCATAGTTCGTTAGTACTCTTTAGCCGATCCTTGAGTATCTCACTATCAGACAGGCACAAATCATAGAAGTTATATAATTCATCATATAAATCATTTATGTAATAATGTTCTGCGTCAGTGTTTAAATAGACTGACCCACCACCCACAAAAGGTTCGTAGTAATTATGGACTTCTTGAGGAAAGTAATCTTTTAGAACGGATAGTTCCCTTTCTTTGCCCCCAGGCCACTTCAATAATCCAGGTTTTCTCGTACTCATATTAATCTCCTAAGTATGTATATTTAATATCGTTCAAAGCATCCAAGATAAAAGAAGCGCTTTTTTTATACTCGTCAATAACGACGTTGTAGCCTTCTTCACTACCACAAACAAAATCCCAAAAGTCTTTACCGATTAGCAATTCATCTTCACAAAAGAACTGTCGCACTCGACCTTGCTGCCAAGGCATGCCTTCGCCAAATCGATTATATGCAGTCGCAAAATAGCAAGTGATCTTGGCATCTTCGGGGAGTATATTTTTTAAAATTGCATACTGTTCAAATATTGCTTCTTTTTCTGAACGTGCTTTCTTATTATCTAAATCACCACCGATTTTCAATTCAATGATGTAATACTCATTAGTGCCTTTATCATAAAAACAGTAATCGCTTACATGCGTTTTATGAAATGCCGATACATCTAAACTTGCATCGTTTCTATAGACAGCACTGGCTTTGTCTATCTGATCGTAATGTGCCATCTCAGGCTTTAATGGGTTCTTACTATTTTTATAGCCTTCCAGTAATGTGCTGATAATTTGATACTGCTCAGGGTAAAGATAACCTTCTACGTTTTGAGTGACATCAAACTTTAACTCAGCTATAGACAGCGCCATTCGCTCAAGCATATTGCCAAGTGAGCTGTCGAGCGATCTGACTAAAGAAGTGTAATACTGAATCTCAGGGCCCAAAGCAGATATAAAAACGTTGTGGATCTTCATATTTATAGTACCGTTAGGATTGCCAACCTCCGAAATATGGCGCTCACTAAAGGTCTGTGCAAAATTAATGACATTAGACTTTACTATTTGACGAATAGCTTGTTCTTTAGTCACATTGATATTTATCATATCCATACTCTATATATAATTTTTGAAAAGCTATTATAGAGTAACTACTGCTTTGATAAAGCATGGTTCGCTACAAATATTCATTCTTAGGACAATCTTCCTTTTTCATTACACCACCAAGCTCTTCAACCAAATCTTTCATCAGCTCCCTATCTGTCCTTCTAGTTAAAAAAACCGGCAATTCTTTTGCAGTGTATTCCTTAAGACCATGTATTTCGTCTTTTTCCAGAGCATCTACAAGGAAAGCGCCTAACAGTATCTTTTGTCGTGTCAGCTTCTTATCTAACTTCTGCTTCTCTCTATTTATCTTAAGTTCCAGCTCATTAATCTTTTGCTGTTCTTTTAGATCATTACCACCAAGTAAGCTCATAGTCTTTCCTTAAAATATCAAAATCACAGTTCTCACAACTATAGCAACTTCGCCAATACGTAACAACAGTTTATGATATAGTCAATTAACAGATGGTTGCGTCCCACTGACTAAGTGCGAGTTTTCGACTTCACAAATGTTTATTCCCTACGGTCTAAAAATTTATAAAGTCAAAACACGTTAGGGGAATCCCCTAAAACCCCGCTACTAACAAAAAGCCGTTAGTAGAAAAAACAAAAATAAGAGAAATTAAGCATGGCTATTTTTATCGCATCGACTAAATCAATATCACGAGGTAGTGGACAAAGTGCCGTTGCTAGTGCTAGCTATCGCGCAGGTGTTGAGCTTGAGGATAAGCGATACGGTAAGACTCACGACTATTCAAAAAAGCATGGCGTGATGAGTGCGGATATTATTTTACCCTCAGCATTGGCAGATGCTAAGGCTACCGTTGATCGTAGTGAATTATGGAACAAAGCAGAGCTTGCAGAGAAACGCAAAGATGCCCGAGTCGCTAGAGAATGGCTTGTCAATCTACCGCACGAGTTGAACGAGCAAGAGCGCAAAGAGCTAGCCCATAGCTTCGCCCAGACGCTAGCGGATCGTTACGGTACGATTGCCGATTGCGCTATTCATCAGCCGACACAAAAAGAGATTGATAGAGGAGCAGACCCTCGAAACTTCCATGCTCATATTCTATTTACCACGCGCACCGCAGAGCTTGACGATAATTTTGAGATCGTACTGAAAGATAAGGCGACTATTGAGCTATCAGATAAGAATCGCAGGTCGCTTGGACTAGATCGTGTCAGCGAGGAAGTCAAAGAGGTTAGAAAAATTTGGGAACAGACAGCAAACGACAAACTAGCCGAGCGTAATCTTAACTTAATCGACAGTCGTAGCTATGCAGATCAAGGCAAAGATATTGAACCACAGCTCAAGATGGGTAGCGTTGCGACTAAGTTAGAGCGTGACGCATACGCAGAAGCTAAAGCAGCAGCAAAGGAAAAATCCGAGGTCTTTAACGGCATCGCCCCAGTTACCATCAGGGGTGAAATTAACGCCATGATCGCAGAGCGTAACCGCTTAGTATTACAAGCATCTAATAGAATTATTTTTGAGAAGCGAGATCTTGATGAACGACTTGAAACAACAAAACGATATATTGATCGAGCGGATCAAAGACTTGGAGACACAGAACGAGATATTGCATGGACAAGTAAGAGATGCAAAAACTTATCAAGTTGGATTGATGAAAACCACAAAGCCATTGAGAGCAACACAACAAGAAGTTCAAGCACAGCATCAGCAAATGATAAGCTCACACAACGAGTTAACGACACAAAACAGTCAATTAACAGCATCACTGAAGCTATCAGAAAGTCAGATATTGAAATTAACAGAGCAGTTGAGCAAAGCGCAAGACCAGCCCCAACCCCTTTCGACGACAACTATAGACGAGCCTTTCTTAAGCGAGAAAGACAAATTGATAAAGAGCTTGCAGATGCAGATGACAAAGCTCATAGAGGAAAATTCGGAGATAAAGAGAACTCTAATAATCTTAGAGCGACGTTGAACGCTTTTGCTCATCGTTTAATGACTCGACACGATGAAAAGTTTAGCTTGCGCCCAGGCTTCCACGATAATCCTACTGATTACCCTGACAAATTTGACTATCGACAAGTGAAAATCCTTGATCGCTTCGCTAATGAGTTGGGCTTAAATAACGATTTTGATGATTTTAGAGATGAACAACGGCGCGTTGCTGACTTGTTCACGCTTGACGTTATGCAAGATAACTTGAATGCACTAGATATATTAATTAATAGACAAAAAGAACGTGAGAATTATAACGAACAGACAGCCGATTTTGACGCATTCATTACTAGATTAGATGCTAACCGAGCAACTGAAAATAAGGATTTACAAGGCTCATTGGGACGTAGCGACATTAGCCGAATGACAGCAGAAACACTAACAGCAGTCAGTTATTTAGACAATATCGAGCAGTACATAAACAATGAAACCACAGCTGATGAATGTAAAACATTAGCACAAGAGCAGATAAAAGAGACATTAAGGCGAACTTCTACGCAGTATCAGCTTGCATACGAAGGGTTAAGAACATTAGATAGCAATGAGAGCGTACAGAAGCATGCTAGAGCGCTTGAATCTAGTCTAAGTGTGATTGCTACTAAATATGCTGATAAATTGACTGACAGCGATATTAAGAGCCTTAACGAAGGTTTAAAAGTAATTAACCAAGAGGTAGAGGTTACTAAACCTGTGAATCGACCAACTCCTTTTTAA